>CAYTQQ010000004.1:52437-59339 GCA_964440135.1 uncultured Cellvibrionaceae bacterium
AAGCGCGAGCGTATGGGTATCTTTGTACTCCTTTTCCTGAGTGTGTTTTTCATCTTTGCCTATTTGCTCAATCGTGAGTATTGGAAAGGCATTCACTGATCTCAGTGGTGTAGCAGACGGGCGGTAGTTACCGCCCGTTTTTGTTTTAGGATCAATAGGTTTTGAGGTGTAGCGGAATGAGCAATGCAACTAAACGTTCAACAATGGCACTTTTTTCGGATAGCAGTGACCACTATAGCCATAGAGTAAGAATCGTATTGGCTGAAAAGGGCGTTAGCGTCGATGTCATTCCTGTAGATCCACGTAACAAGCCTGGTGAGCTGGCAGAGTTAAACCCCTATAACAATCTGCCGACGCTGGTGGATCGGGATGAGTTGGCTCTGTATGAAGCGCGGGTAATTATGGAATATCTGGATGAGCGGTTTCCGCATCCACCATTGCTGCCCGTTTATCCTGTGGCGCGCGCCAAGAGCCGCCTGTGGATGCATCGCCTGGAGCGTGACTGGTCACCGTTGGTTGACCTGATATTACATGGTAAAAATAAGGAGCAGGTCGCCAAAGCTCGTGCTGACTTGAGTGAAAGCCTGCTTGCTACCGCTCCAATATTTGCTGAAAAGCCCTTTTTCATGAGCGACGAGTTCACCATGATGGATTGTTGTCTCGGGGCAATTTTATGGCGTTTGCCGGTGTTGGATATATCCTTCCCCAACACCCGTCAGAGCCGCCCGCTGTTGGAGTACATGGAGCGTTTATTCTCGCGGGAAGCCTTCCAGGCAAGCTTGTCAGAACAAGAGCGCGATATGCGTAACATCTAGGCCGAATAATTAAGCAGTATGTGGAGTAACACCATGGCAATGACATCCAGCCGTCCGTATATGATTCGAGCCCTTTACGAGTGGATAGTCGATAACGCCTGCACTCCTCACATTCTGGTGGATGCCCATGGCGAAGGCGTATCCGTACCCCAGCAGCATGTGAATAAGGACGGGCACATAGTGCTTAATATCGCCCCCACGGCGCTAAAAGACTTATTTATGGGGCTGGACGCCATTTCCTTTAGTGCCCGCTTCGGCGGCGTACCTTTCAATCTTTACATCCCCTGCGGTGCGGTATTGGGTATTTACGCCCGCGAAAATGGCCAGGGGATGATGTTCGAAGCTGAGGCCGGCCCACGGCCTCCGTCGCCTGAGCCAACCTCGAGCAGTAGTCCTTCTGGCGAAAAGCCCAAGCGTCCGGGCTTGCGCGTCGTAAAGTAGCAAGTGTTACCAAAAGCGACTATTATTTGTACAGTGTTACTGCGGGGCATTCCGTTAACATTTAATCCTGATATAAAACCGCTTTTTGATAACTGTTAAGTTTTATTAATAGCAAAGGACAATCACCGCTGTAATTTTTACTTCTAACACGTCTTTGTAGCGCCCCTGTAAGTCACTGATACTGATGCCATCGTTCACCGTAATGCATTTCAGGAGAAGTCTTTATGGCCATGTTACAAAATACGTTAGGTGTTTTTATTAATCCTGATCGCGCGTGGCGGGAAATTCGCAACGAGCGTAAATCCTTCAATCAAGTTTTTCTTATCCATACGCCATTACTGGCACTCATCCCGGTTATTGCTGCTTATTTTGGTGTCACGCAAGTAGGATGGAGCGTGGGCCAAGGCGGCGTGGTAAAGCTCACCAGTGAAAGCGCATTTTGGTTATGTGCAGGTGCTTATGTAGCGCAATTGGTTGCGGTTTATATTCTGGCTTCGTACATAAACTGGATGGCGCACAATTTTGGTGTCGCCGATGATGTCGAGAAATTGCGCTATCGGGGAGCTGCCTTGGCGGTTTATTCCGCAGCACCCATGATGTTAGCTGGCATCGTCCTGCTCTATCCACAGCTGTGGCTGGTGGCAACCGTTTTTATTGTGGCGGGCTGCTATTCTGTTTACCTCATTTATGAAGGTATTCCGATCCTGATGAACATTCCCGTCGAGCGTGCCTTTATCTATGCCAGCTCAGTGATTACGGTGGGGCTGGTATTGGCAGTGGTGGTATTGGTGGCTACGGTGATTATGTGGGGTTCAGGCTTTGGGCCCATCTACGTGAATTAATTTAACAGTCAAACACCGTTAAAAAGGCAACCTCTGGTTGCCTTTTTTATTTTCCGAAATTTGTCTCAAGTTATGTCATATAACCGTAACAATGCATTGTTAAATTGCATTCCGTCGAAACAATTTCTTTCAGTCAGGAGTGCTTTTATGTCCGTTAAAAAACTTTTCAAAGGATTGGCTGTAGCCGGCTCAATGGCTTGCGCTATCGCGGTTCACGCTGCCGTCGATTCCTCTATACCTGAGTATCAGGCAGTCTCGGGGGTATCGGGGAACGTCAATAGTATTGGTTCGGATACATTAAATAATCTGATGACGTTATGGGCGGAAGAGTTTGCCAAGTTTTATCCGAACGTGAACGTTCAAATTCAGGGCGCTGGCTCCTCAACGGCGCCTCCAGCATTGACCGAAGGAACAGCTAACTTTGGCCCCATGAGCCGGGAGATGAAATCTTCAGAAATTGAAGCATTTGAAGCAAGACATGGCTACAAGCCGACTGCTGTGCCTGTAGCAATTGACGTGCTCGCGGTTTACGTCAACAAGGACAACCCCATCAAAGGTATGACGCTTGCGCAGGTGGATGCGGTGTTTTCTGCAACCCGTAAATGCGGTAACGATAAAGACATTACTCGTTGGGGCGAGTTAGGTCTGACCGGCACTTGGGCCAACCGTGACTTTACCCTCTACAGCCGCAACGCGGTATCAGGGACCTATGGTTACTTTAAGGATGTAGCCCTGTGTGGTGGTGACTTTAAAGCCAACATCAATGAGCAGCCTGGTTCAGCATCGGTAGTGCAAGGTGTATCAGAATCCATTAACGGCATCGGCTACTCAGGTATCGGCTATGTGACCTCTGGTGTACGTGCTTTACCGCTGGCCACTAAAGAGGGTGAATCTTTTGCACCGGCGGATGCCGAGCATGCAATGGACGGTTCTTACCCCTTAGCGCGCACCTTGTTCGTGTATGTAAATAAGCATCCGAACCGCAAACTCGATCCTATGCAGGCAGAGTTCTTGAAAATGGTGCTTTCGCGTCAGGGTCAGGAAGTCGTGGTGCGTGATGGATACATCCCGCTACCTGCTTCGGTAGCTGCCCAGACAATGAAGGATCTGGATCTGTAATTACCGGCACTGATTGAGCCGCTGGCAGCCATGTCGATCAGGCATGTGCTGTCAGCGGCTTTTTGGTATTTGTCATCCCGTTAATGCTTTGTAACAAAACTGTCATTTTTGCCTGTTAGCATGCGCGGACTTCGATCAACCGCGTTCATTTTTGCCTGGAAATCTTGTTATGCCAGAGCCAGTTTCTATCGCTGATTCACCTGCGGGCAGTTTGATGCCCAATGTCGAGGAGCGCGCCCGTCGCCGTAAGATCCGTAGCCTTCATGATGCACTGTCCCGCTACGGTATAGGTACTGCCGGTATGGCAGTAATTGGCGCCCTGGGTTTGATCTTCTTCTACCTTTTTTCTGAAGTGGCACCGCTGTTGCGCAGCGCTTCGGTGACGGTAACCCAGAGCTACACGGCTCCGGCTTCCAGCCTTACCGATCCAAGTGTGCATTTAACGCTGGAGCGCTATGAAGAAATTGGAACGAGTTTTAACCGCAGTGGCGCAGTTAATTTTTTTCACGCTGACAGCGGTAACCTATTACTGGCCGAACACATGCCCACTCCGGAAGGCGCAGAGTTTACCGCAGTAGGTACTGGCACAGCGGTCGACGGTCTCGTGGTGTACGGCTTTGATAACGGCCATATTGCAGTGGCGCAACCCGCCTATGCGCTTAGCTATCCTAATGATCAGCGACAAATTACCCCCAGTCTCGAACGACCTTTAGGCAAGGAGACTGTAGTCCTGGACGAACAGGGAAAAGCACTGCAGGCGGTTACGGTACAACAGGGACGTAATGGAATTTTTGTGGGCGGCGCGACCGCGGATAACCGCTTGCTGCTGGGTGTTTTTGCGGTTAAAAAAAATCTCTTTGGCGCGGTGAGTGTGACGCGGGAAGTCTACACCTTGCCGCCGTTACCTGAAGGGACGAAGGCCAATCACATTCAGATCAGTAGTTCTGGCCGACATCTGTTAGTCGCGGATAACAAAGCGCGTCTCCATCTTTACGATATTTCCAAACCTGGCGCCAGCGAGCGTCAACCGAGTGTGCCTACTGGACGTGGAAATGTAACTGCAATGCAGTTTCTGGTTGGCACGGGGTCTGTGGCCATCGGCACCGATACAGGCAAGATCAGCCAGTGGTTTTTGGTGCGGGGTGAGGACAACGAATATCGAATTACCCATGTGCGTGACTTTGCTGCGCTACCTGCTGGAATCACCACGATTTTTACTGAACACAGCCGTCGCGGCTTCTGGGCCGGAGATCAGCAAGGCAATGTGGGTGCTTATTACGGTACTTCCTCGCGCAGCCTGCTGCAAAAAAATCTGAACAATTTACCGCTCAAACATCTAGCGGTGTCGCCGATTAATGGCCGCATGTTGGTGATGAATGAGCAGGAACATTTGCAGCTTGCCGACGTCTGGAATCGCCACCCGGAAATTTCCATCAGCTCACTCTGGGAGAAGGTCTGGTACGAAGGGCATCCCGAGCCAAAATATATCTGGCAAGCCTCTTCTGGCAGTGATGAGTCGGAAGCAAAAATGAGCTTGGTACCGCTCTCTATCGGCACTTTGAAAGCGGCTTTTTTCGCCATGATCTTTGCTATCCCGCTGGGCATTATGGGGGCGATCTACAGTGCCTACTTTATGACAGCAAAACTGCGCGGCGTGGTAAAGCCAACCATTGAAATAATGGAAGCACTGCCTACGGTTATCCTCGGTTTTCTTGCCGGCTTATGGCTCGCGCCGTTTATCGAAAATCATTTGCCCGCCGTGTTCAGTATTCTGATTTTGATGCCCATCATGATGCTGGTGGTTGGTTTTAGCTGGAGTCGGTTACCGTTAAAAATTCGCGCCGCCGTACCCGAAGGCTGGGAAGCAGTGATTTTAATTCTGCCGATTTTATTAACCGGTTGGGCGTGTGTGGCGGCCAGCCCCCATGTCGAAGTCTTGTTTTTTAACGGCAGCATGCGCCAGTGGTTTACCGATATCGGCATTACTTACGATCAACGCAACGCCCTGGTGGTAGGTATTGCTATGGGCTTTGCGGTGATTCCAACTATTTTTTCCATCGCTGAAGATGCTTTATTTAACGTCCCGCGCCATTTAACCCAAGGCTCCCTGGCCTTGGGAGCAACCCGCTGGCAAACCCTGGTAGGTGTGGTATTGCCCACGGCCAGCCCCGGTATATTTTCGGCCGTGATGATGGGCTTCGGACGGGCGGTAGGGGAAACCATGATTGTTTTGATGGCCACCGGCAACAGTCCTATCGTCAACTTCAATATCTTTGAAGGGATGCGCACCCTGTCGGCCAACATCGCTGTGGAGTTACCAGAAACCGCCGTGGGCAGCAGCCATTTCCGCGTGCTTTTCCTGGCTGCGCTGGTGCTGTTGGCGCTCACCTTTATTGTTAATACCCTTGCAGAAATTGTGCGTCAGCGCCTGCGCAAGCGTTACAGCAATCTGTAACGCCGGAGATCTATCTATGAGTCAATCAAACAAGAGCATTCTGGCCTGGTATAAGAGTGGATCTCCGTGGATCTGGTTAAACGGCGGAGCAGTGGCTCTGTGTATGGTCATGGTTGTGGGGCTGTTAGCGCTTATCGCCGTGCGTGGCTTTGGTCACTTTTGGCCAGCCAACGTTTTGCAAACCAGCATCGTAGACAACACCGGCGGTCGTCACACCGTCATGGGTGAGGCCGTACGCAGTGAAATTATTTCAGCCACTATCGCGCGGGATAACGGTTATACCGTTCCTGCAGATATTGAGCTGGTTACCCGGCACCTGATTAAACAAGGAAATCGCGATATCAATTCACGGGATTTTATGTGGTATCTCGAAACCGGTATGGACCCCTGGACTTATCCCGCTGACGCCGTGGTTATTGAACGGCGTGAGTGGGGAAACTATTACGGCTTTCCACAGGAAATTAGAGAAAACGGTGAGACTGTCAGCCTGTTCAGCAGCGACACTTTTTGGGATGACTTGGCGGTACGCGTTAACCGTGCTGTTGAGCTGCACGCACAATTGCGCACCATCGAAAAATCTGAGATTGGCAGTATCAACCACGGCTTGAACCGATTGCGTCTGGAAGAGCGTCGCTTGGAGTTGGAGGGTGTCAGCGGTGCTGAATTGAGTGCGGCGCAAGCCGAGATAGATCAGCGGCGCGCAGAATTAAATGCGCAGTATGACGTGGTGAAAGCCGAGCGTGACGCGTTGGTTGTGCTGACCAAGCGCGACCAGTTGGTAACAACGACCGCGGATGGTAAAGAAGTTGTTATTCCGTTTGAAAAAATTGTGCGTGTCACGCGCCCCAATGCGATGGGCGTCGTGGCCAAATCCTTGCAATATGTCGAACGCTTTATCGAATTTTTGACCGACGAACCGCGTGAGGCTAATACAGAAGGCGGGATCTTTCCAGCCATCTTTGGCACCGTCACCATGGTGATTGTGATGTCCATTATGGTGACGCCTTTTGGTGTGCTCGCCGCGATCTATTTGCGTGAGTACGCCAAGCAGGGCGTGGTGCTGCGCTTGATCCGCATTTCGGTTTACAACCTTGCGGGTGTGCCGTCGATTGTTTACGGCGTCTTTGGCCTCGGTTTTTTTGTTTACTTTTTGGGCGGCAGTATTGATCAGTTGTTTTATCCCGAATCACTTCCCGCGCCTACCTTTGGTACACCGGGATTATTTTGGGC
>CAYTQQ010000004.1:59439-65862 GCA_964440135.1 uncultured Cellvibrionaceae bacterium
ATTATGCACTTGGGTTTTCATGTGTACGACGTAGGCTTTCAAAGTCCGAGCGTTGAAGCAGCGCGGCCACTGGTTTATGCCACGTCATTGGTGTTGGTTTTACTGATTATTATCTTGAATATCACCGCCATTAAAATTCGTAACAACCTGCGTGAAAAATACCGCAGCGCGTCCGATTAATCAGGTAATTTGTTATGTTAGATGCAACTTTGGTTACTGCCCCGCCAGCACGCGCAATGCACGACACCCAGCGGCAGGAGAACTCAGATTCAATCACCCACGCACAGGCACCGACTATGTTAATGGCTGATGAAAAGATAAAGCTTGAGGTCCAATCACTTAATCTCTATTACGGACAAAAGCGCGCGCTGAATAATATCAGTATGCAAATTCCCGAGAAAAAAGTGACCGCTTTTATTGGGCCCTCGGGTTGCGGTAAGTCAACGTTATTGCGTTGTTTTAACCGGATGAATGATTTGGTGGACAACTGCCGGATCGACGGCGAAATATTAATGGGCGGCGAAAATATCTATGCCAAGCATATTGATGTATCCGAGTTGCGCCGCCAAGTCGGCATGGTGTTTCAAAAGCCAAATCCGTTTCCCAAAAGCATCTATGAAAATGTGGCTTACGGGTTGCGCTTGCAGGGTGTGAAATCCAAACGCATTCTCGATACGGTGGTTGAACACTCGCTGCGCAGTGCCGCCTTGTGGGATGAAGTAAAAGATCGTTTGCACGATAACGCTTTTGGTTTATCAGGTGGGCAGCAACAGCGTCTGGTGATTGCGCGAGCTATTGCGATTGAGCCTGAGGTTATTTTGCTCGACGAACCGGCTTCGGCACTCGATCCGATTTCGACGTTAAAAATTGAAGAGTTGATTTACGAGCTCAAAAGCAAATACACCATTGTGATAGTTACGCACAACATGCAGCAGGCCGCGCGGGTTTCCGATTACACTGCATTTATGTATATGGGTGATCTGGTCGAGTACGGGGATACCGATACCTTATTTACGAATCCGGATAAAAAGCAAACTGAAGATTACATTACTGGCCGTTATGGTTAAGGTGGAATAATCATGGACATTAGCAGTCACACGCATCACATATCCCAGCAGTACAATATGGAGCTGGATGATATCCGCAAAAATTTATCGGAAATGGGCGGGATGGCTCAACGTCAGGTAAACGATGCCATTCAGGCACTGATTGATGCCGACCTCGAAAAAGCCGAACAAGTCGTCCGGTCCGATACCAAGGTCAATCATATGGAAGTTTCTATCGACGAAGAGTGCATCCGTATTCTTGCGCGGCGTCAGCCGGCAGCCAGCGATTTACGCCTGGTCATTGCTGTCACCAAAGCGATTACCGATCTGGAACGCATCGGTGATGAGGCGAGTAAAATTGCTCGACAAGCGATTGCATTGAATCGGGAAGGTGTTGCTCCTCGCGGTTATGTCGAAGTGCGCCATATTGGTAACCATGTATCGAATATGTTGCAAGACGCACTCGATGCATTTGCGCGCCTGGATATTGAATTAGCAAATACCGTCGTGCAAACCGATCGCGTGGTCGATATGGAGTATGGAACCGCCATGCGCGAAATGATCACTTTTATGATTGAAGATCCGCGCAGTATCAGTCGGGTATTAAATATCATGTGGTCGTTGCGCGCGCTGGAGCGCATCGGTGATCACGCGCGAAACTTAGCGCAATATGTGATTTATCTGGTTAAAGGCACGGATGTTCGTCACGACGACTAATTTGCCCGAGACTGCCGCTTTATGCGCTACAGCAAGAGCCCGCCACGGAGCAATCCCGGCGGGCTTTTTTATAGCTACCCCTGCCGGTTGCGATGGCGTGCACTTGCTTAACGGGTAGCCGGGTGGAGCGGTGCTTGACGGGTAATCGAAAAGCCGCTGATTGATTTATCAGGATTACTCCACACTAAAAACCGCTTTATCATGCAGCCTTGATTTTGATCGCTCACCAACGCATGGTAATAACTCGCAATAAATAATATCCACGTCCAGACTGAAGGAAGATGTGACTTGCTGTGAAAACAATTGACTATCAATTATTGGACATTATTTCCTGCCGTAATCTACTGGGCGAGGGTGTGCAGTGGAATGATCAGGATGACTCTATCTGGTGGACGGATATTCAGTCAGCCAAGCTGTATCGCTATCATCCGGCGAGCCGACAACTTTCACAGTGGGATGCGCCTGAACGGATAGGGTGCTTTGCCTTTGTGGAGGATGATCCACGTCTGTTGGTCGCCTTTGCCAGTGGTATTGCGTGGTGGGATATAGCCTCGGGTAAGTATGAGTGGATTGCGCGGCCGGAAGCCGACATTCCCGGTAATCGTCTGAATGATGGGCGGGTGGATCGGCAAGGGCGCTTTTGGGTTGGCGGGATTGTCGAGCAGCGCCAGACGGCTGATCAGGCTGCCGGGCTTTATTGTCTGGATCACGAATTACAGCTAAAGCGCCACCTCACGGGCTTAACTATTTCCAATGGTCTGTGCTGGAGTCCGGATGCCCGCACTATGTTTCATGCGGATTCTCCGACAGGAAACATCACGGTTTATCCATTTTCTGCCGCTACAGGTGGCTTGGGTAGCCCGCAGGTTTTTGCCTCTACCACCTCAGGCATCGAACCAGATGGAGCTTGCGTTGATGCAGAAGGTAACCTCTGGAGCGCGCAGTGGGGCAGCGGCAGCGTGCAGGTCTATACCCCCGAGGGAGAACCAATCATGCAGATCAATCTGCCGGTGTCCCAACCCACCTGCGTCGCTTTTGGTGGGCCGGCGTTGAATTGGCTGTTGGTCAGCAGTGCCCGTCAGGGACTGGACGAAGCCCAGCAACGATTGCAGCCGGAGGCGGGTAATCTGTTTATCTTTCAAACCAATGTGCGCGGCTTGGCGGAGTGTCGGTTCCGAAGCTCTGGCAAAAACTGACGAATATCTAATAGACACACCCGCCTGGCTCCCGTAGAATTCGCGATCAGAATTGTACTTGGCCAAAGCCGCGCCCATGGTCGCCTCAAATAGTTTTTTAAAGCGAGATGAAGCCGCGCGTTTCATCTCGCTTTTTTGCAAACGTGACCGGGCTTTTCACTCATCTTGCCCTGCTTAACACCTGTTGATGCGCAGATTTCCCTGTGCGGTGCCGCTCTCGGCCCAAAAAAGTCAACGGGTGTCAAAAGTGAGTGCTGCCAACAATACCTGAGGAGGTTGATTTGAATACCGGGGACTCCCATTTGGCTTTATCCGCAAAGCCTGCACTGCTTGTTCTGGAAGACGGCAGTATCTTCCGCGGCACCTCGATTGGTGCTGAAGGAATTTCCGTCGGTGAGGTGGTGTTTAACACCGCTATGACCGGATACCAGGAAATCCTCAGCGACCCTTCTTATGCAAAGCAAATCGTTACACTCACTTACCCCCATATTGGCAACACTGGCGCTACAGCAGAAGATGCTGAATGCGATAATGTGTGGGCCACCGGTCTGGTAATTCGCGACCTTCCCCTGCTGGCAAGTAACTTTCGCAGTGATCAAAGCCTTACTGATTATCTGATCGAAAAAAATGTATTGGGTATTGCGGATATTGATACCCGCCGCTTGACCCGCCTCCTGCGCGATAAGGGCGCCCAAAACGGTTGCATACTCACCGGCCCCGACGTATTAACCGCAGCTGATGAAGCCAAAGCCTTGGCTGCCGCCCGGGAGTTTGCCGGCCTCAAAGGTATGGATTTAGCCAAGGTGGTGAGTACACCCGAGCGCTATCAATGGACCCAGGCTACCTGGACACTGGGCGAAGGTCACAGCGAACAAAAAGAAAAGCTCTATAAAGTGGTGGCCTACGACTTCGGCGTGAAGCGCAATATTTTGCGTATCCTGGCAGAGCTGGGTTGCGAACTGACTGTAGTGCCAGCGCAGACGCCCGCGAGCGACGTGCTGGCAATGAACCCCGATGGTGTTTTCCTGGCCAATGGCCCCGGTGACCCAGAGCCTTGTAGTTACGCCATTGAAGCTATCCAAACCATTTTAGACACCGATATTCCCGTCTTTGGTATTTGTCTTGGTCACCAGCTGCTGGCGCTGGCCGCCGGTGCTAAAACCGTCAAGATGAAATTTGGTCACCACGGCGCCAACCACCCGGTGCAGGATGTGGAGACAGGGCGAGTGTTGATCACCTCACAAAACCACGGTTTTGGGGTGGATGAGGCGAGCTTGCCAAGCAACGTCAAAGTTACCCATAAATCCCTGTTTGATGGCAGTTTGCAGGGAATCCGGCTGACAGATAAGCCGGCGTTCAGCTTCCAGGGGCACCCTGAGGCCAGCCCTGGTCCGCACGAAGCGGATAGCTTGTTCGATCATTTCATCGATCTCATGAAAGCGCGCAAAGCAAAGCAAATATAAGTTATGAGCCGCCTGTGCCGGTCGTGCTAACCGATCCCACAGGCGACTATTTTCGGAGCAGACATGCCAAAACGTACAGACATCAACAGCGTACTTATCCTCGGCGCCGGCCCCATCGTCATCGGCCAGGCTTGTGAGTTTGACTATTCAGGAGCCCAGGCTTGTAAAGCCCTGCGTGAAGAGGGCTACCGCGTTATTCTGGTGAATTCCAACCCCGCCACTATCATGACTGACCCGGCCATGGCCGATGCTACTTACATCGAGCCCATCGAATGGCAAACCGTGGCCAAAATCATCGAGAAAGAGCGTCCCGATGTGATTTTGCCGACCATGGGCGGGCAGACTGCACTCAACTGTGCCCTGCAACTGGCCGACAAGGGTGTACTGGCAAAATACAATGTCGAGCTAATCGGCGCGAAAGAAGAAGCCATCAAAAAAGCGGAAGACCGTAACCTCTTCGATCAGGCGATGAAACGTATCGGTCTCGAGTGTGCCCGTGCGCGTATCGTGCACTCTATCGAAGAGGCTCGAGAAGTTCCTAAAGAATTTGGTTTCCCCTGCATTATTCGTCCATCTTTCACTATGGGTGGCTCGGGCGGCGGTATTGCTTACAACTGGGAAGAGTTCGAAGAAATCTGTGCGCGCGGCCTTGATCTGTCGCCCACGAATGAATTGCTGATCGACGAATCACTGCTCGGTTGGAAAGAGTACGAGATGGAAGTGGTGCGTGACAAAAACGACAACTGCATCATCGTCTGCTCCATTGAAAACTTTGACGCAATGGGCGTTCACACCGGTGACTCTATCACCGTAGCTCCGGCCCAGACGCTGACCGATAAGGAATACCAAATCATGCGTAATGCATCGATTGCGGTATTGCGCGAGATCGGTGTCGAAACCGGTGGCTCCAACGTCCAGTTTGCGGTTAACCCGGTTGACGGACGCATGGTAGTGATCGAGATGAACCCCCGGGTGTCGCGTTCATCGGCGTTGGCGTCCAAGGCGACCGGTTTCCCAATCGCTAAAATCGCCGCCAAGCTGGCGGTGGGTTACACCCTTGATGAGCTGCAAAATGAAATTACTGGCGGTGCGACCCCAGCTTCCTTCGAACCATCGATTGACTATGTGGTTACCAAAATACCGCGCTTTACCTTTGAGAAATTTGGCGAGGCAGATGCCCGTCTGACCACCCAGATGAAATCGGTGGGTGAGGTAATGGCGATTGGTCGTACTTTCCAGGAATCGCTGCAGAAAGCCTTGCGTGGTCTGGAAGTAGGCTCTGCCGGTTTTGAATCCAAAGTGGATTACGCCAGTGAAGAAGGTGCTGCACGCGTGCGGCGCGAGCTGGCGACTCCGGGTGCCGAGCGAATTTGGTTCCTCGGTGATGCCTTCCGGATGGGCATGAGCGTTAATGAAATTTATGAAACCTCGGCCATTGATCCCTGGTTTTTGGTGCAGATTGAAGAGCTGATCAATATTGAACAGTCTTTGCGCGGTAAATCATTGGCTGATTTGTCGGCAGCTACGCTCTTCCGCCTGAAGCGTAAGGGCTTCTCCGACAAGCGCCTGGCACTGTTGCTCGGCAGCACTGAGAAAGCAGTGCGCCACCACCGTCAGGAGCTGAACATCCGCCCGGTCTATAAGCGGGTTGATACCTGTGCGGCCGAGTTTGCGACCTCGACGGCTTATATGTACTCCACCTATGAGGAGGAGTGTGAGGCCAACCCGACCGACAAGAAAAAGATCCTTGTTATCGGCGGTGGTCCCAACCGTATTGGCCAGGGTATCGAGTTCGATTACTGCTGTGTTCACGCGGCCCTGGCGATGCGCGACGACGGTTACGAAACGATTATGGTGAACTGTAACCCTGAAACTGTATCCACCGACTACGACACCTCTGATCGCTTGTTCTTTGAGCCAGTGACTTTGGAAGATGTGCTCGAGATTGTGCACAAAGAAAAGCCCCAGGGCGTGATCGTGCAATTTGGTGGCCAGACGCCA
>CAYTQQ010000004.1:65962-73100 GCA_964440135.1 uncultured Cellvibrionaceae bacterium
ACCGCGGTGCAGGTGTCTGAAGATGCGCCGGTACTGCTCGATCACTTTCTGAATGCTGCAATCGAAGTAGATATTGATTCCGTCTCCGACGGTGCGCAGGTAGTGATTGGCGGCATCATGCAGCACATTGAACAGTGTGGTGTGCACTCGGGAGATTCGGCCTGTTCACTGCCGCCTTACTCACTGCCGGCGGAAGTGCAGGATGAGATGCGCGAGACCGTCAAGAAGATGGCCATTGAACTGGGCGTTATCGGCCTGATGAATACGCAGTTGGCGTATCAGGATGGCAAGGTATATGTAATTGAAGTGAACCCCCGCGCATCCCGTACCGTCCCCTTTGTATCCAAATGTATCGGAGTGTCACTGGCAATGGTGGCCGCACGGTGCCAGGCCGGTGTTTCTCTGGCAGAACAGGGCTTTACCAAAGAAATTATCCCCGACTACTTCAGTGTGAAAGAGGCGGTGTTCCCCTTTAATAAGTTCCCCGCCGTTGATCCGATTCTCGGCCCCGAGATGAAGTCTACCGGTGAGGTAATGGGTATCGGCGATACCTTTGGCGAGGCGTTTGGCAAATCCCAGCTGGCTGCCAGCAACCGCATTGCAACCTCCGGTAAAGTCTTTATCAGCGTGCGAGATATGGACAAGCCCGGGATTATTGACGTCGCCCGTCAGCTGAAGGAGCTTGGCTTCACGCTCGTGGCCACACGCGGTACCGCTGCGGTATTAGTGGGTGCCGGATTGGACGTACAGATCGTTAACAAGGTACAAGAAGGGCGTCCGCACATTGTTGATATGATTAAAAATGATGAAATATCAATGATCATTAACACGGTGGAAGGGCGGCAGGCTACTCGTGATTCAGCGTCGATTCGGCGCAATGCAGAAAATCACCGGGTTTACTACACAACGACTCTGGCTGCTGGCGAAGCAGTATGTATGGCACTCAAGGTTGGCTCACATATCGAAGTGCGCCGCTTGCAGGATTTGCATAAGAGGATAGGTGCATGAGCAAATTTCCAATGACAGTTGAAGGTGCAGAAAAGCTGCGTCTTGAACTGGAAGACCTGAAAAAGGTACAGCGACCGCGTATCGTCCAAGCAATTGCTGAAGCGCGTGAGCATGGTGATTTAAAGGAAAATGCTGAATACCATGCAGCACGTGAACAGCAAAGTTTTTGCGAAGGTCGGATTCAGGAAATCGAAGCCAAACTGAGTAATGCGCAGGTTATTGATGTGAAGGCCATTCCTCACAGTGGGCGGGTCATTTTTGGTACTACAGTTACCATTATTAATTTGGAAACTGACCAGAGCGTGACCTACCAGATCGTCGGTGATGATGAGGCTGACGTGAAGGCCAATAAAATTTCGGTGAATTCACCGATTGCACGGGCTCTGGTCGGCAAAGAGGAAGGTGAGATTGTTGTCGTGAAGGCACCCAGCGGCGAAGTCGAATACGAAATCGAAACCGTCGAGCATATATAAGCGCAAGCACCGCTCTGAAAGGAAAAGGGTTAACACCCTTTTCCTTTTTTATTTGTGGAGATTGGACAGTTTTGGATTGGCCTTTTTATTAGGGCGATAGAGTAAAACAACTTTGCCGATTTCTTGAATTAACTCAACATGGGGCAGAGTTTGCAATTCGCTAATGATTGCTTTGCGCTCCTCGCGCTCCGCCAACGCCAGTTTGACTTTGATCAGCTCGTGATCATCAAGCGCACGATTCAACTCTTGTAAAACCCCTTCGCTCAGGCCATTGCCCGCGATGGTAACGATCGGGTTGAGTTGATGGCCGATGGTGCGAAATTGCTTTTTGCGGTCGGAGCTGATGGGCATACAATTACCTTTGGTTAAGCAACAATAAAATACGGCGCTCATTGTAGCCCAATCCCCCGAGAGAGCGTTAACGTCATGGCGAAATCCAAAAGCAGTAATCGTTGGCTGGAGGAACATTTCAATGATCACTACGTCAAACAATCGCAAATAGACGGCTATCGTTCACGCGCCAGCTACAAGCTGCTTGAGCTGAACGAAAAGGACAAACTCATTCGCCCCGGCATGTTTGTGGTTGATCTTGGTTCCGCTCCCGGTGGTTGGTCGCAGGTTGCGGCCCGGCTCGTGGGCGACAAGGGACGGGTGCTCGCGTCAGATATATTGTCGATGGACGGCATTGCCGGGGTTGACTTTATTCAGGGCGATTTCACCGAAGAGTCAGTTTTTAATCAGCTGATGGAATCTTTGGGAGGCGCCGGAGCAGACGTTGTAATTTCCGACATGGCCCCCAATATGAGTGGTATGGAAGCGGTCGATCAACCGCAGGCAATGTATCTGGTCGAATTGGCCCTTGATATGGCGCAGCAAGTGTTAAAACCTAAAGGGGCCTTTGTCGCCAAGGTTTTTCACGGCGAGGGTTTTGATGCTTTCCTGAAAGACGTCAGAAATTTGTTTGAGAAAGTAGTCGTGCGTAAACCAGCGGCATCGCGTGCGCGTTCCCGCGAAGTTTATCTCGTCGCTAAAGGCTACAAAAACACTTAGGACAGTGGGAAGAAAGTGGCTTGCTTGGCTAAAAAAAGCAAAATACCGCTGTCCCAGTAGCGGTGGACAGGTACAATCAGCACTATACTGACAGGACTTCACCGCTTTGATCGCTGCCCGTAAGTTTTATTGATGTACCAGTGAGGATCTCTCCTTGAATGATATGACCAAGAATTTAATCCTGTGGCTGATTATCGCCGTGGTTCTCTTCAGCGTGTTTGAAGGTTTCAACCGCGCGCCCTCTAATGAAAACCTCAATTATTCCGAATTTGTACTCGCGGTAAAAAACGACCGGGTGAGAGAGGTGGTGATTGATGGGTTAGTCATTGAAGGGGTTTATCACGATAACGCCACTTTCAAAACTATCCGGCCGCAGGTCCAGGATCCTAAGCTAATGGATGATCTGATCAACCATCGGGTGGATGTAAAAGGTCGTGAAGTAGAACAACCCAGTTTGTGGCAGCAACTCTTGGTCGCCAGTTTTCCGATATTGATTATTATCGTGGTCTTCTTGTTCTTTATGCGCCAAATGCAAGGTGGAGCAGGGGGGCGTGGCGGTCCCATGAGCTTTGGCAAAAGCAAAGCGCGCCTGTTGGGCGAAGATCAAATCAAAACGACCTTTGCGGATGTGGCGGGCGTTGATGAGGCCAAAGAAGAAGTTTCTGAGCTGGTTGAATATCTGCGTGATCCATCGCGCTTTCAGCGTCTTGGCGGGCAAATTCCTCGCGGCGTGCTAATGGTTGGCCCTCCGGGAACAGGTAAGACGCTTTTAGCAAAGGCCATAGCTGGCGAAGCTAAAGTGCCATTTTTCTCCATCTCTGGCTCTGACTTTGTGGAGATGTTTGTCGGTGTGGGTGCATCGCGTGTACGCGACATGTTCGAGCAGGCCAAGAAACAATCGCCCTGCATTATTTTTATCGATGAAATCGATGCCGTAGGTCGTCATCGTGGCGGTGGTCATGGGGGGGGGCATGATGAGCGCGAGCAGACCCTCAACCAGTTGCTGGTAGAGATGGATGGTTTTGAAGGCAATGATGGCGTCATTATTATTGCAGCGACTAACCGCGCTGATGTTCTGGATAAGGCGCTGTTGCGCCCGGGCCGCTTCGACCGTCAGGTATATGTAGGCTTGCCGGATATTCGCGGGCGGGAGCATATCCTTAAAGTTCATATGCGCAAGGTGCCGCTGGATGAGCGCGTCAGTGCTTCGGTGATCGCGCGTGGTACTCCCGGATTTTCCGGTGCCGATTTGGCCAATCTGGTGAATGAGGCCGCGTTATTTGCGGCGCGTGCCAATAAGCGCTTGGTGACCATGGAAGACTTCGAAAAGGCCCGTGACAAAATCATGATGGGTGCTGAGCGCAAGTCTATGGTGATGAGCGAACAGGAAAAAGAAAACACAGCCTACCACGAGGCTGGTCACGCGATTGTCGGCTGCTTGGTGCCCGAGCATGATCCTGTGCATAAAGTCACCATCATTCCGCGCGGGGGAGCACTGGGGGTAACCCAGTATCTGCCGGAAGAAGACAAGTACAGCTACAGCAAGCGTTCGCTGGAGTCGCGCCTGTGCACATTGTTTGGTGGTCGTATTGCCGAAGAAATGACGTTGGGTGCCGATGGCGTAACTACCGGTGCATCGAACGATATCGAACGCGCAACGCAAATGGCTCGCAGTATGGTGACTAAGTGGGGCTTGTCGGAAAAACTTGGCCCACTTCATTACGGTGAAGAAGAAGGCGCCTATCCAGGCATGTCCACGCAACAATACTCGGATGAAACATCCAAGCTGATTGACGAGGAAGTGCGGCGCATTATTGACGAATGTTACGCACGTGCGAAAAAAATCCTGGAAGAGAACCGCGATATTCTTGAGGCCATGAAGAATGCACTGATGGAGTACGAAACCATTGATGCTGAACAGGTGGCGGACTTGATGGCGCGCCGCAAAGTGCGTCCACCACGGGAGTGGCAGGACGATGATTTCAATAGCCATTTGCGCGGTCAGGGCAATGATGGTGAATCAAAACCCGTGGAAGAACCAAAGACCGGCCCGATTGGTGGTCCTGCCAAGGAACATTGATAAGCACTAGTCAAAACAACAACCCCGGCCTTAACCGGGGTTGTTTTTTATTGGGCGGTGCATTAAAAAGCGCCCTTTATTAAATCAGCCAAACACAGTCAGAGATTATTATGCAGTTGCACACGGGTGCGCACCTCCTCGATCTTTCTCGCCCCATGGTGATGGGTATCCTCAATACCACCCCGGATTCTTTTTCTGATGGCGGTAATTGTTATCGTAGCGGCCGGTTTTCGCTAGATCTGGCACTTGCCCGCGCCAAGCAGATATTGGCTGAAGGTGCAGGGATCATTGATATCGGAGGAGAATCTACCCGTCCTGGAGCCAAGATAGTTTCCGTTCAGGAGGAGGTGGATCGGGTCGTCCCCGTGGTTGAAGCGATAACTCAAGAATTTGGTGCAGTTATTTCGGTAGATACCAGTACTCCGCAAGTGATGATCGAAGCCGCTCGGGCAGGTGCGGCTATTATTAATGACGTTCGCGCACTGAGTCGCGAAGGTGCCCTGGAGGCAGCGGCGGCCACCGGCTTGCCGGTGTGTCTGATGCATATGCAGGGCGAGCCGCAGACCATGCAAGTCCATCCCCAGTACACCGATCCGGTCGCAGACGTACTGGCGTATTTACAAGAACGGGTGAGTGCTAGCCTGGCTGCTGGGATTCCCGCAGAGCGACTAATACTTGATCCTGGTTTCGGATTTGGTAAAACGCTGGAGCACAACCTGATGCTGTTACGGCGGCTACCGGAATTCGTCGCTTTAGGTTACCCGGTGTTAGTGGGCCTCTCGCGTAAATCCATGCTGGCGGCATTGTTGCAACGGGAGGTGAATGCGCGGTTACCTGGCAGTCTGGCCCTGGCACTTCTGTCTGCACAAGCAGGAGCTGCTATTATTCGCGTTCACGATGTCGCCGCAACGGTTGATGTGTTATCGGTTTTGGCAGCGGTGGAATCCAAGGAACCGTTAAACAACTGACGTTATTCATATATAAGGGCGGGATTTTTATGGCCGCCGAGCAATTTACATTCGAATAAAAAAGGCAATGGAGCCGGTAATTATGTCGCGCAAGTATTTTGGTACAGATGGCATTCGGGGGTTGGTTGGCGAGGCCCCGATCACGCCGGATTTTATGTTAAAGCTGGGGTGGGCTGCTGGTTGCGTGTTAATCGATCACTTTGGCGGTTCTAATTTGATCCTTATCGGTAAAGACACACGTATTTCAGGTTATATGTTTGAGTCTGCTCTGCAGGCTGGTCTCATTAATGCTGGAGTGGATGTGGGTTTGCTCGGGCCCATGCCGACGCCGGGAGTGGCTTATCTAACGCGCACTTTCCAGGCGCAAGCGGGTATTGTGATCAGCGCGTCGCACAACAGCTATGTCGATAACGGGATTAAATTTTTTAGCGGCAACGGCACCAAGCTGCCCGATGAATTAGAGCTCTTAATCGAAGAGCAGCTGACTAAACCAATGGTGACAGCGGAGCGTTTAGGCAAGGCAAAGCGCATCGCTGATGCTTCTGGTCGTTATATCGAGTTTTGTAAAGGCACCATGCCCTGGGGATTTAGTTTGCAGGGCATGCAGATTGTTTTGGATTGTGCCCACGGGGCTACCTATAACATTGCGCCCAGCGTTTTCGAAGAGCTGGGAGCGCGTGTCATTCCGTTGTTTGTTGAGCCTAACGGTACCAATATCAACCGCAGTTGCGGCTCGACCAAGCCGGAAGCCCTGCAAGAAAAAGTGGTTGAGCTGGGTGCTGATTTGGGCATTGCTTTTGACGGCGATGGCGATCGCGTGGTCTTTGTCGACCATAAAGGCGAGCTGGTCGACGGTGACGAACTGCTGTATATCATCGCTTCTTATAAACACCGATATAAAGGCGGATGTAACGGCGTTGTCGGTACCTTAATGAGTAACTTTGGTTTCGAATTGGGGCTCAAAGAATTGGGTATTCCTTTCGCTCGCGCTAAAGTCGGTGATAGATATGTGATTGAAACCATGCGGCAAAATGGCTGGACCTTAGGTGGTGAGAACTCGGGACATATCGTCTGTAGTTGTGTTACCACCACCGGTGACGGCATTATCTCGGCACTCCAGGTTTTGCTGGCGATTACCGAAATGGGCGAGCCGCTGCACAAACTCAAAAAAGGCATGACAAAATTGCCGCAAACCATGATCAATGTGCATATGACCAAGCGCATTGATATAAATACCGATGCGCATATTCAACAAGCTGTTGCCGATGTCGAGCAGCGCCTCGCCGGTACTGGACGGGTTTTATTAAGACCATCAGGTACTGAGCCGGTGGTGCGCGTTATGATTGAAGGCCAGGATAAACAACAGGTAAAAGCGCTTGCGCAAGAGCTGGCTGACGTGGTGGCAAAGGCGCTTAGTTAACCGCTTTCAGGTAATACTCGGGCCTTCATCCAGCGCGACCGACTGCATTCATTATTGAAACGAAAAAAACAAACACTTAAGGCCGGATGGGATTGTATGTTGATTCCATCTTAGCTATTATCAGCGCCCGCTTTGGGGG
>CAYTQQ010000005.1:0-2345 GCA_964440135.1 uncultured Cellvibrionaceae bacterium
CGGGGAAAGCTAGTGGAAGTTGCGGCAGCATTAGCGGCTGCCGCGCATTCCAAAACTTAAAAAAGACCTTGGGACTAGTAACGATTGCGCTCGTCAATTTGAGTATTAAGTGTCCATAAGTCGTAGAGCCAGCCGAGGCCAAACAGGCCGAGGGTGAACAGATAAAGTAATCCGGTGATCCATTTGCCCAGATACATGCGGTGCACGCCGAGCAGGCCCAGGAAGACGAGCAGAATCCAGGCAACGGAGTAATCGGCGGCGCCTACCCGATAACGCATATCGGCTTGTCGGGCCATGGAGGGAATCAGGAAAAGGTCGATCAACCAACCGATGCCTAACAGGCCGAAGGTAAAGAACCACAGGGTGCCGGTAATCGGTTTGCCGAAGTAAAACCGATGGGCGCCCATAAAACCCAAAATCCAGGTGATGTAGCCAATAAAAACCGAATGGGTAGACGTCTTTTGCATAGTGATATCCATATTATGTGTTGGTGTCTGTCAGCAGCAGGAGCTTAGACGCTAAACAGCCGCTGCTGGATTCACCCGAGCGTTCAGTTATCCAGCCAGTCCAACATACACTTCGTGAACGTCGTCGTCATCGTCTATGGCGTTCAGAAAGGCTTCGACTTCGGCCAGCTCATCCGGGCCTAAAGTCACCGGGTTTTTTGGGCGGTAGCCCAGCTTGGCGGTGTCCACGATAAAGCCGTGTTCAGGCAGTGCTTTAGCAACCAGATCGAGATCGGTGGCATCGGTAAAAAAGATCGCGCTGCCGTCTTCTTCTGTTTCAAAGTCCTGCGCGCCGGCTTCGATTGCGGCGAGTTCGGCATCCGCATCGGTGCTCACACGTGATGCTTCGATGATGCCCAGATGATCGAAGTCCCAGGAGACGGCACCGGATGAGGCCAGCTGCCCTTTGCGAAACAACACGCGCATGCTGGAGATGGTGCGGTTTACGTTATCGGTCAGGCATTCCACGATCACGGGCACTTGATGGGGGGCAAAACCCTCGTACACCACCTTTTCATAACTCACTCCACCATCGAGCTGGCCCGAACCTTTTTTGATGGCGCGCTCCAGCGTTTCGCGGGTCATGGAGGCCTTTTTGGCTTGCTCGACGGCCAGGCGCAAACGCGGGTTCATATCCGGGTCGGGGCCATTGCGCGCGGCGATCATGATTTCTTTGGTTAACTTGGTAAAGAGTTTTCCTTTGGCATTCGCTGCTGCTTCGCGGTGTTTGGCTTTCCACTGAGCGCCCATAACAATCTCCCGGTTGCGTACTTGATGAATTAATTGCTGTGCAAGGCGCTGTTAAGTTGCAGCGCACTTTTATTGGTAACGGCTTCCACCCGTCCGGTGATGGAATTGCGGCGGAACACCAGGTCGGACTGGTTGGCTAAATCGCGTGCCTTAACGGTTTTGACTTCGACGCCCTCATCATCGAGCAAGACAACCTTGGTGCCGGCCGTGAGATAGAGCCCGGACTCGACTTTACAGCGATCGCCCAGGGGAATACCGATACCGGCATTGGCACCAATCAACGATTCTTTGCCGACCGAAATCACAATATTGCCACCGCCAGATAAGGTGCCCATGGTGGAGCTGCCGCCGCCCAGATCAGAACCCGCGCCGACAAAAACGCCAGCCGAAATGCGCCCTTCGATCATCGCCGGGCCTTCGGTGCCCGCGTTAAAGTTTACGAAACCCTCGTGCATGATGGTCGTGCCTTCACCCAGATACGCACCCAGGCGCACTCGTGCGGTATGGGCAATGCGCACGCCTGTCGGTACTGCGTAGTTGGTCATCTTGGGAAATTTATCGACGCAGGCGACTTCCAGCAGTTCGCCGCGCAAGCGTGCCTGTAACTGGCGCTCGGGCAACTCATTGAGATCGACCGCGCCCTGATTCGTCCACGCCACATTGGGCAGCACACTAAAAATACCATTGAGGTTTGTAGCGTGTGGCTTGACCAGGCGGTGGGAGAGTAAATGCAGTTTCAGGTAAGCCTCGGGCACCGATGCGGGGGCGCTGTCTTCTGCCAGCAAAGTGGCAACCAGCGGTTGCTGACTGTCGCTGAGCGCACGTGCGGTGGCGGCTTGGCTGAGATTACCCGCTTGCGTTAACGCATCGGCCAGCGCAGCGGCTTGAGCGGTGTTGATAGCAATGGTTTGATTGCCGCCGGTATAACCCAGTATCTGGGTCAGTGCCTGCGCAGTAGCCGGGGTAGGGTTGAGCTCGGGCGTTGCGTAAAAAATATCGAGCCATTCACCGTGTTTATTTTGGGTGCCGACACCGAGGCCGAAACTATAAAGAGAAGTCATAACTATTCCTGTCGACGAGGCCCGTGAT
>CAYTQQ010000005.1:2445-3965 GCA_964440135.1 uncultured Cellvibrionaceae bacterium
TTACTGAAATAACTCTTGGTAATGGCTCGCGCTGAAACCCACGCGCAAGTGTGACCCTGTTTGCAGCAGCGGTCGTTTAATCAAGGTCGGGTGGGCGACGATTACCTCGGCGGCGGTTGGGCCGTTGAGCGCCGTTTTAGTCGCGTCATCCAGGGCCTTCCAGGTAGTGCTGCGCTTATTGATCAGTTGATCGAAGCCCAGGGTATTGAGCCAGTCATTGACTTGGCTTTCGCTGAGGCCATCGGTACGAAAATCATGGAACTGATAAGGAATTTGTTGCGCTTCTAACCAAACGCGTGCCTTTTTAACCGTGTCGCAGTTTTTGATTCCGTACAGCATGTTCATATTCTGGACCTAAATAGCTGCCAGTCAGGGGGCAAAAGAATAACAAAAAATACGCCGGCAAGTCATTGCCTGTGCGTATTTTTTTGCGTTCTGGAGCAATGTTTTTGCAGGCATGCCGGTCAGGGCACCAAGGTGATTTTATCTTTCTCGATCAGGATTTTGCGCTCCTTATAAAGAGCGCTGAGGGCATTTTTATATTTGCCTTTACTGACATTGAACTGCCGGTAGATATCCTCCGGGTCACTTTTATCGGTGAGGTAGGAGACACCATTGTTATCGCGCAAAAATTGCAGCACCTGCGCTGCCAGATCCATGCGGCCTTCGCGGGTGACGGGCTGTAAGCTCAAATCGATTTTACGATCGGGTCGGATGGCTTTAATAAAGCCTTGCACGCGCTCGCCATAGGAGAGAGTGCGAAACGCATCATCACGAAAAACCAAGCCGAGGAAACGATCATTAACGACCGCCTTGTAACCCATCTCGCTGCGCCCGCAAATTAACAGATCCACGGCCTGATGCCGCGTTAACCCGTGGGCGCGCTCGTCCAAGTGACGGCTAAGGCGGGAAGAGGCGGTAATGCGGTGGCTATAAGGATCGAGAAAGAGATACACCACGTAGCTGCGGCCCACCTCCATTGGCTTGTGTTGTTCGTTGTAAGGAACCAGCAAATCCTTCGGCAGACCCCAATCGAGAAATGCACCGACATCATTAATTTCTTTTACCGTCAGATACGCGCACTCACCGACCATTGCTTTGGGGGTGAGGGTAGTGGCGATGACTTCATCATTGGAGTCGAGGTAAACAAATACCTCCAGTTCATCACCAATCGCTGCGCCTGCCGGAACGTAACGGCGCGGCAATAAGATATTGCCAAAATCGGCTCCCGCTAAAAAGATGCCGAAATCAACTTGCTTAACGACTTTGAGCCGATTCATCTGACCAATCTTGACCATGCCGGTGCCTTACAACAATCAATGGGAGGCCTAGTGTAGGCGGCTCACTCCGGCCTGACTAGCCCGCGTGTAAAAGGGCGGTGCAGAGGGTTTGATTTATCGACAGGCAGCACTGAGAATGTGCGCTTGAATAGGCCGGAACTCTGTTATGGAATTATTTGCTTTTACTTTTCAACATCACCAATTCACCTTGCTGGGTTCCAGTTGGAGCGGCTGGGAAGA
>CAYTQQ010000005.1:4065-12736 GCA_964440135.1 uncultured Cellvibrionaceae bacterium
CTGGCGGGCGTGGGCTTTAAGTTGCTCAAGTCTGCCAAGGTGTTTAAGGCGGGGCTGGCTGCGGCGTCGCTGTCGGTCTACAGCATTTTGTTTAGTGTCGAGTTTGCCTTGGCGCTTATCGCTATTTTGATATTTCACGAGTACGGCCATTTGCGCGCGATGAAAAAATTTGGGATTCCGACCAAGGGTATGTATCTGATTCCTTTTGTCGGTGGTTTGGCCGTGGGCGATAAGCCGCGCAGTCGCTGGCAGGATGTTTACATCTCGTTAATGGGCCCGATTTATGGGCTCCTGATGACCATCGTTTTTTATCTCGCGTATTTGTTTACTGACAATCACTTTGTTGGCCTGGTCGCGTCGATGAGTGCGCTCATCAATATTTTTAATTTGCTGCCGATCTATCCGCTCGATGGCGGACGTGTGGTGAAGTCGCTGGTGTTTTCTGGCCGTAGTTATCTGGCGCTGATATTTTTACTCACACTCTCAGCGGTCTTTTTTGCACTGTCGTTCAAGCTTGGCTTTGCGCTGATCGGGTTTTTTATTGTGCTCGGCGTGATTGATATTTTGAGCGAGTGGCGCACTTCTCTGGCGGAAGATATAACACCGCTCAACCGCTACGGCGTTGGCTTTTGCCTCGCGTGGTATCTGTTAGTTGTGGGAGCTTTTTTGGGCATCATTGTGTTGATCGCCAACAGCGGTCTACCGGGTTCGGAAATCGCACTGTTGATGTTGAATTCGTGATTCTTGCTACTCAGTTTTTGAAGCTGATCAAGCCGCGCCGGTAGGGCGCGGCGGCTGGTGTGAAATACCTCGATTGCGCAGGTTATAAACGCCAGTTGGCTTGCACCCCAATAATGTCCACGCTCGCATCAAAGTGACCGCGCACCCGATGACCGCTGACGTTATCTACGTGATCAATGTGGGCATCGTCGATAATCAGATGCGCAAAGCCCGCATCAATCGAGAAGTCTTCCGACACCGAATAATTGAAGCCGAAACTCAGCCAGGTACGATCTTGATCCGGGATGCGTGGGTTAACCCGCTGGGGGTTATCCTGCGGGGTTTCGTCCCAGGCAATCCCGGCGCGCCAGGTCCAGGCAGAGCCAGGCGCGAAGGTAACGCCTAAGGCGTAGCGCATGGTGTTTTCGTATGCCAGATCCAGCTGGGTGATGGTGAGCGAGTTATTGCTGTTGATGACATCAATCGTCTGGATAGAACTCCATTTGGTCCAGGCAATATCACCGTGAAGTGTCCATTGCTCCGCGATTTGCTGCGACAGACTGAACGTCAGTGTGTCGGGTAACGTTACCTCGGCGTGCGCATCGCCGCGCAAGTTATTGAGTGTGACCGCGCAAATGGTGCCGGTGGTCGGTGCGGGTGGCGCTCCGGTGGGCGCGCCAGCACCAGGAGTACAGGCGGGCGCTAATTCAAAATCGGCGCCACCCTCGAGAGAAAAATCGGCGCCCTGCCGCCAGACTAATCCCAAACGGGTAGTGTCTGAAGGTTGATAATACATACTCACGTCCGCCACAAAGGCGTAATCAGATCCTTCAATCACTGCACGGTTGTCGGCCGCCGCTGCAGGCGCAAATCCAAAGGTCGAGTCAACCTGACTTTCCAGCGTGACATCCGCGTGTTGATAGCTTACCCCCAGGCCTACCGACAGTTGTTCACTCAGTGCATAAGCAAAAGTCGCATTGACGTTAATCACCTGCAGTTCACTGAAGCTGGCCAGGTAGCGCCCGATCCACTCCTCGCCGTAATCGCTGGCTAAACCAAAGGGCGCGTTGATGCCGATACCAAAGGTCCATTGATCGCTGAGCGGGTAAACGGCGTAGAGATTGGGCACCACGGCAATCTCATCGGTTTTGCCCTCGGGGCCGCCGGTATTAGAGCCATCGTTGTTGAATTCAGCTTCGGTAAAAATCACGTTGCCGGCTACAGAAACCTGGCGGTGCTTT
Source organism: uncultured Cellvibrionaceae bacterium (assembly GCA_964440135.1). Lineage (GTDB taxonomy): Bacteria > Pseudomonadota > Gammaproteobacteria > Pseudomonadales > Cellvibrionaceae > Cellvibrio. The sequence goes on from CAYTQQ010000005.1 coordinate 6,027, forward strand.
AACTGGCTCATGCCGGCAGGATTAAAAAAGACGGTGGTGGCATCGTTGATATTAGAGGCGGTACCGGCAAACGCGTGGCCGAGATGGGCGGGGCTCTGCTCCAGAATAAGAAATGAAGAAGCCATAACGGCACTGGAAGAACACACTAAAGCCCCGACGAAGGCGGTTTTAACGGGCAGGTCGAATCGAGTCATGACGCTTCTCCTTTGCTCTGCTGACGGGTGTAAGCAGAAACTCCGTGGCGGTTTTTATTCCTTACGCTGAACGACAGCTGTCACGCTAGCAAACCGTATCTTAATAAAGTGTGCGTTAGCACACGTGGGCACTAAAAAACTTATAGAAAAAACTCGTGAACCTCCTGCCAGTTGTTAACGCGTTTTTCAGCTGTTTCAAGTAGATTGTGCGAGGCAGAAAACAAAAGACCGGTGCCTTTAAAATCAACAAAGTGACGAGCGCTGTCGTCAATTAAATAATCCGCATTCACTACGCCTTTGTTACCGCAAAAAATAAAATTCATGGGCGACAAAAACGGCAGGTATTTTGTTAACCACTCATACTTGGCATTAAAGGACGTGGGGTATTCCATCGCGGCGGTGGCAATAACAATATCGTAATGCGTATGCAATTCGCGAATCACTTCCAGCGCACCTTCGAGCGGTGGAATATCCGCAAAAAACTCCGGGTGATTGGGATAGGAGCGCACACGGGATACGTGATCTTCAACCACATAGTGATAAATTTTCTTGCCGTATAAATCCGCTTTGGTAACTTGCTGATTAAATTCCTTGTTGTACCACTCCAGATGGCGGCTCAAGGTATCGACGATGGTTTCATCCATATCAATCGCAATTCGCTGGCGCATGGTTATTCCTTTGGGCGTGTAAAGCGGGACAGAGCGGGACAGGTTTTCGCGCCGCGAGCCGGCGCGAAGGTAGTAAAAAAGTAAAACTATTTTTGTTGTTCGCGCGCGATAGCGCGATAACCGATGTCCGTGCGGTAGAACATGTCGGCCCAGGAAATTTTCTCGGACAGTTTATAAGCGCGTTGTTGGGCCTCGTGCACACTGTTGCCTAACGCCGTTGCGCATAATACCCGTCCGCCATTGGTAACCGTTTGACCGGCGCGAGTGTCAGTGCCGGCATGAAACACTTTTTCGCCGGCAACGTCTGTTTCTGGCAAGCCGCTGATGACATCGCCTTTGTTGTAGTTGTCAGGGTAGCCACCGGCAGCAAGCACCACACCAATGGCGGCTTGCGGACTCCATTCGGCGCTGGCTTGATCCAGCTCGCCTTTAAGTGCTGTCAGGCAGAGCTCAACCAGATCTGATTCCAGGCGCAGCATGATCGGTTGGGTTTCTGGATCGCCAAAGCGACAGTTGTATTCAATGATTTTCGGATTGCCTGCAGCGTCAATCATCAGGCCTGCATATAAAAATCCGACGTAGTCATTACCTTCTGCGGCCATGCCGTCAACCGTCGGGCGAATGATGTCGCGCATGACGCGGTCATGCACTTCGGGCGTGACAACGGGTGCAGGTGAATAAGCGCCCATGCCGCCAGTGTTTGGGCCGGTGTCGCCATCGCCAACACGTTTGTGATCCTGACTGGTCGCCATCGGCAAAATATTTTTACCATCGACCATCACAATAAAGCTGGCTTCTTCGCCGTCCAGAAACTCTTCGATAACCACACGGCAGCCGGCATCGCCAAACGCATTGCCCGATAACATATCGCGCACGGCGTCTTCTGCCTGCGCTAATGTTTCCGCGACGATAACGCCTTTACCAGCGGCAAGGCCATCGGCCTTAATCACAATGGGAGCGCCGCGTTCGCGCAGATAAGCGAGGGCGGGTTCAACCTCAACGAAGTTTTGATAATCAGCGGTAGGAATCTTGTGGCGCGCCAGAAAATCTTTGGTGAATGCTTTGGAGCCTTCCAGCTGGGCGGCGCCTTTGGTCGGGCCAAAGCAGGGCAGGTTGCGCTCGGTGAAGTAATCGACCACACCGGCTACCAGCGGAACTTCCGGGCCGACAATGGTGAGTCCCACGGCGTTCTTTACCGCAAAATCCGCCAGCGCTTCAAAGTCCAGAATATTGATGGCGACATTTTCCAGATTTGGCTCCAGCGCCGTGCCGGCATTACCCGGTGCAACAAACACTTTTTCAACTTGCGCACTCTGTGCTGCTTTCCATGCGAGGGCATGTTCGCGACCGCCGCTACCGATAATTAATACATTCATAATTAACACCTTCGTTGTGCACTTATCTTGTTTGCACTTGGCCTGCTGATACAGGTTCTGTTAGTTGTATTTCAAGCTGCGCAATCAATGACGGAAATGGCGCATCCCGGTGAACACCATGGCCATGCCGTGCTCATTGGCCGCAGCAATCACTTCTTCATCGCGCATAGAGCCGCCCGGTTGAATGACTGCCGCAATACCCACTTTGGCAGCGTTGTCGATACCGTCGCGGAAAGGGAAAAATGCATCGGAGGCCATGACCGAACCGGCAACCTGCAGGCCGGCATGTTCCGCCTTAATTGCTGCAATACGCGCAGAATTAACGCGGCTCATCTGGCCTGCGCCGACACCGATAGTGCGGTTGTCTTTTGCATAAATAATGGCATTCGATTTAACAAACTTGGCCACTTTCCACGCGAATAATAAATCACGCAACTCTTCTTCGGTGGGTGCCCGCTGGGTAACAATTTTTAAATCGCTGGCGCTGATCATGCCGATGTCGCGATCCTGTACCAGTAAACCACCGTTCACACGTTTGTAGTCGAAGCCACCAACAGTCAGGGTTTCATTGTTCCAGGCGCCGCAGGCCAGCAGACGCACATTTTGCTTGGCTTTAACGACATCTATCGCGGCCGCTGACACGCTGGGCGCAATAATAACTTCTACAAATTGGCGCTCAACAATCGCCTGGGCCGTTGCTGCATCCAGCTCACGGTTAAACGCAATGATGCCGCCAAACGCAGATTCAGTGTCGGTAGCATAGGCCAGGTCATACGCGGTTTTAATATCTGCCGCTACGGCAACGCCGCAAGGGTTGGCGTGTTTGACAATAACGCAGGCCGGTTCGCTGAAAGATTTAACGGTTTCCAGGGCCGCGTCGGTATCAGCTACGTTGTTGTAGGACAGCTCTTTACCTTGTAACTGTTTGGCCGTCGCAATGCTTGCGCCTTGAGAATTTCTCTCTACATAAAACGCCGCTTTCTGGTGTGGGTTTTCGCCATAACGCATGTCCTGCGCTTTAACGAATTGAGTGTTGAAGGTGCGCGGGAAATTTTCGCTGCCACCGGCCACCATCTGGCCAAAATAGTTAGCGATAGCACCGTCATAGGCTGCGGTGTGCTCATAAGCTTTGATGGCTAAATCAAAGCGGGTTTGCAAACGGGTAGAGCCAGCGTTGGCTGCCAGCTCGGCGAGAATAGTGGGATAGTCAGCCGCGTTCACCACGATGTTAACGTGAGCATGATTTTTAGCAGCGGCGCGCACCATAGTGGGGCCACCAATATCAATATTTTCTACCGCGTCAGCCAGCGAACAATCTTTATTAGCGACGGTTTTTTCGAAGGGGTAGAGGTTAACCACCACCATATCAATCGGGTTGATACCGTGGAGTCCCATCACTTCATCGTCGATGCCGCGGCGCGCCAGAATGCCGCCGTGCACTTTTGGATGCAGGGTTTTTACCCGGCCATCCATCATCTCGGGAAAACCGGTGTAATCAGACACTTCAACAGCCGGAATATTATTGTCGGTGAGTAAACGATAGGTGCCGCCGGTGGACAGAATCTCTATACCCTGGGCGTGCAGCGCCTGGGCGAATTCAACAATTCCGGTTTTATCTGAAACACTGATAAGTGCGCGTTTAACGGGAGCGAGATCGTGAGTGGTCGACATAATATGACTGTTTTCCATGGCTAGAAGTGGTGACTAAAAAAAACAAAAGGGGTGGATTTTAACCACCCCCTTATGGACGAGGTCCGCCAGCGTGAGTGGCGTACCGCGTATTAGAGTAAACCGTATTGTTTCAGTTTTTTACGCAGGGTACCGCGGTTGAGACCGAGTACATGAGCGGCGCGAGTCTGGTTGTGGCGGGTGTATTTCAAAACGATTTCGAGCATGGGCGCTTCGACTTCTGCCATGACCATATCGTACACATCGCTGACTTCCTGGCCGTCCAGATTTTGAAAGTAATTTTCCATCGCTTGCTCAACGCATCCACGCAGTGACTGTGCCTGTGCAGCTTGGGCAAAGTCGGGTGCGCTGGTTGCCGTGGTGGGGGTGTCTGTCATAAAAGTTGCTGTGTTCATGCCGCAATTTCCTCTTTTGTAATCAGCTGTTCAAAAAAATATTGAACGCTGGCATGTTGTTCTTCTGCGTTATCAAGTTGATTGAACTGCTGTCGAAATGACGCGCTGTCGGGGAGTGTCTGCAGGTACCAGCCCACATGCTTGCGAGCGATACGCGGCCCCATAACCTCACCGTAAAAGCTGTACAGTTCACGCAGATGGCTGCAAAGAATATCCCTGATTTCGCGCAGGGATGGTTCGAATAAGGTTTCGCCGGTGCGTAAGTAGTGGTCTATTTCTCTGAATATCCACGGTCGTCCCTGTGCCGCGCGACCGATCATCACCGCCTGGGCCCCAGTGTAAGTCAGCACCGCCTGGGCTTTTTGCGGTGAGTCGATATCGCCATTGCAGAACACCGGAATGGTGGTTGCTGCGACCACCGCGGCAATCGTGTCGTACTCCGCTGTGCCCTTAAAACCACAGGCACGGGTCCGGCCATGTAATGCCAGGGCGGCGATGCCGCTATCTTCGGCAATCCGCGCAATCGTCAAGGCATTGCGCTCATCAGGATGCCAGCCAGTGCGAAATTTCAAAGTGACAGGTACATCAACGGCTGTAACCACCGCCTGTAAAATGTCAGCAACCAGTTGTTCATCTTTGAGAAGCGCAGAGCCAGCCGCTTTTTTGCACACTTTCTTGGCCGGGCAGCCCATGTTGATATCGATAATCTGCGCGCCTTGAGCGACGTTGAGGCGTGCTGCCTCAGCCATCATGGCGGCATCCCCACCGGCAATCTGGACCGCAATAGGCGCGACTTCGCCTGCGTGATCCAAGCGTAATTGGCTTTTGCGGCTGTGCCAGAGGCTGGTATCAGCCGTGACCATTTCCGAGATCACCAGACCCGCGCCCAGTTTGCGGCAGAGCTGCCGAAAGGGACGATCAGTAATACCCGCCATAGGCGCAAGTATGACTTTGCTGTCGATGCAGTAGGGGCCTATTTGAAACACCGCGTGCTCCACAACGTGGGTTTGCCGTCGTTGCTGCTGGCCAACCTGGCGTAGCTTTGCTTAGAGGTGTCCTGCGATCAGGGGCTCTCATGCTCCGGCGTAAAAGGGCCGCCATGATACCCCTTTGGGGGGCAGATGGGAACGTGAATATCCGCCGCTGTGCTGTTTTTTTGAGCAATTATTTTTGTCAAAACGGTTGATTTTTTTATCGTATTTTGGTGGCCGGACGCGCGTTGTTTTACTGGCCGGGCAATGCCAGAAATGGTCTGGCAGCAAACGGTCAGTAAGGCTGGATACGGTAATTAACCGCCGCTTCACCGGGATCGATCAGCTCCAGGTTGATATGGATCGGCTGGTTTTGTGGCATTAACCGATAGCCTGAGAGTTCGCCGCGCAGATATTCCGGTGGACTAAACCGGCGGGCAGCCACGGGCGCGGCGTCAATGTCACTAAATTCCATGACCAGATCCGGAAACGGTTGGGCAAAGGGGGCGGTGTTAAGCAAAATGACATCGACAATCAAAGCGTTAGAGGCTTCAGGGTGTTTACGCACCAACAGGTTGCGCACGCGGATTTCATTTTTATCCACCAGCGTGGGTAACTGGCAGCCGAGGTAGGGACAAAGCCATCCATAAACAGCGCGATAGGGATTGATGCGACTCAAGTTGTCGAACTGTAACCAGGCTACCTGCGCTACCAGCAGGATCAGCATCAACACTGAGAGCGACAACCACAAGCGCCGTTGGCGTGCCCGCCGCTTATTGCGACCGGTCATGACGACGGGCTCGGGCATGATGTTCATCAGCAGCGCGGCGCGCGAGGTGTCATAGGCGCGGATGGAGGATTCGCCCGAATGTGTGGCGGCGCTCGGTATTTCCTCGTGGGCTGGTGTGGCGGGGGCTTGTGCTTCTGCTGCTTCTGCGCGGCGGAACTCTTCGAGGAGTTCCATGCTGTTATCGTTCTCCCGCTCGTCGTCGATCAGACTGAAGAGGTGGTTGGGATAGTTGCTGTAGGACGCCTCGTCCGACGCTGAATCAGAGTGATCGATAGCCTCATTTTCCGTCGCTTCAGTAGCGCTGATACGGTGTTTTATCGCCTCAAAGCGCGCCTCATCATCGGCCTCATCCAGCAGGCTTTCCGCCCAGGATTCGTCGGCGGTATCGGCAATTGCTTCGGCTTTGTTCCGGGACAAATTCCGTTCAAATAAAGAGACGGTGTTCTGGCTGGGTGTTATCAAAAAATCATCGAAGAACTCGTTGGCGGCTTCGTGTTTTTGATCCATGTCATCGCTGATCAGGATGTCGTCGTCCAGCGCTGCCAGTTCTTCATCAATTGATTCTTGATCGAAGGCCAAGCCTGAGTTTTCAGGCTGAACCACCGGTGGAGCAGCGGCAGGCTCAGG
>CAYTQQ010000005.1:12836-20181 GCA_964440135.1 uncultured Cellvibrionaceae bacterium
GCCATCACTTCTTCTGCCTGCACCGCCAGAATTCCCGAGAGGCAGAGCTTGCCATTGGGGCGCGTCAGGCTATTTAACGTCGGTGCGAGTTGCACCAGCGGGCCGGCAAGAATATTGGCGAGCATGATGTCCACTTCTACCTTGGGACAGCGCGGTGGCAGGTAGACCGGCATGGCATCGTCGGGAAGCTGGTTGCGGCGTGCATTTTCAGTGGTGGCCAGCAAGGCTTGTGGATCTATGTCGACACCGATCACTTGCTGGGCACCCAGCAGCAGGGTGGCGATACCGAGAATGCCCGAGCCGCACCCGTAATCCATGACCTGCAAACCGGAAAAGTCCTGCTGGTCGATCCACTGCAGGCACATAAACGTTGTGGGATGGGTGCCGGTACCGAACGCCAGGCCGGGATCGAGCATCAGGTTCACTTTGTCCGGCTCTGGCGGCTGCTGCCAGCTCGGGCAGATCCATAAGCGCTCGCCGCAGCGGATGGCATGGTAGTTTTTCATCCATTCCCGCTCCCAGTCTTTGTCTTCCAGCAGTTCCCAGGAGTGATCCGGCAGCGCCGCGCCAAACCGACGTTTGACGTGCTCGCTGGCGGCGGCGGTATCGATGTCCGCTGGGTAGAGTCCGGTTACGCGCACTTCATCCCACAGTGGCGTTTCGCCCAAGGCGGGTTCGAGAATGGGTTGGTCGGCGTTGTCCTGCAGCGTGACTGAGACAGCACCGCTGGCCAGCAGCGCATCTTCAAGTTTGCCGGCCTGGGCGCGTTGAGTGTTGATTCGTAATTGAAGCCAGGGCATGGAAATCTCAGGAGAAAATAATGAGTCGGTTGGGGTGGGTTAACGGTGTGGTTCTCTGGAAAACGAACAAGGCCACCTTGCTGGCGGCCTTGCTTGATTGTCCATCACTGGGTTCAGCAACCGGTCAGGTCGCCAGCTTTTTCTCCAGATAATGGATGTTGACACCGCCTTTACGGAACTCCGGATCGCGCACCAGCATTTGCTGTAACGGGATATTGGTGCGGATACCGTCAATGATGGTTTCATCAAGCGCATGGCGCATGCGATCAAGAGCGATCTCGCGGGTTTCGCCGTGAGTAATAATCTTGGCAATCATTGAGTCATACGTGGGCGGTACGACATAGCCGTTGTAAAGGTGAGTATCCACCCGCACACCCAGGCCACCCGGTGAGTGAAAGTTCTTGACCAGGCCGGGGCAAGGCATAAAGGTTTTGGGGTCTTCAGCGTTGATCCGGCACTCGAAGGAGTGGCCGCGAAAAATAACGTCGGACTGTTTGATCGACAACTTCTCGCCCGCACAAACGCGGATTTGTTCACGAATCAAATCGATTCCGGTAATCATTTCCGACACCGGGTGTTCAACTTGAATACGGGTATTCATTTCAATGAAATAAAAGCGCCCATCTTCGTACAAAAATTCAAATGTTCCTGCACCTCGATAACCGATATCGACACAGGCTTTAACGCAAGCGGCATAGGTTGCTTCACGCACATCATCGGGAATACCGGGTGCGGGCGCTTCTTCCAACACTTTTTGGTGGCGGCGCTGGAGCGAACAGTCGCGGTCACCTAAATGGATTGCGTTGCCCTGACCGTCTGACAAAACCTGCACTTCGACGTGGCGTGGGTTCTGCAAAAACTTCTCCATGTAGACCGTGTCGTCACCAAAGGCGACTTTAGCTTCACCCTGGGTTACATGAATGGAGTTCAGGAGCGCAGCTTCGGTGTTGACGACGCGCATACCACGACCGCCACCACCGGCGGCGGCCTTGATAATGACCGGATAACCAACCCGTCGACCAATCGCGATACACGCTTCCGGGTCATCGGTTGGCAGTGGGCCATCGGAGCCGGGTACGGTCGGTACGCCCGCTTTTTTCATGGCTTTAATGGCGGCAACTTTGTCACCCATCATGCGGATGACATCGGGGTCCGGACCGATAAAGACAAAGCCGCTTTTTTGCACGCGCTCGGCGAAATCCGCGTTTTCTGCCAGAAAACCATAGCCCGGATGCACTGCCAGGGCATCAGTAATTTCCATGGCGCTGATGATGGCTGGAATATTCAGGTAACTTTTGGCGGAGGGGTTAGGGCCGATACAGACCGACTCATCGGCCAGGCGCACGTGTTTTAAATCGCGGTCCACTTGCGAGTGAACCGCCACCGTTTTGATGCCCATTTCTTTACAGGCGCGCAGAATGCGCAGGGCAATCTCGCCACGGTTGGCGATCAGAATTTTGTCGAACATAAACCAATTCCTTCAGCGGGAACGCAGTGAAGCCCCATGCGGGAGTCTGTTAAATGACTACCCAGCTGTTGCATGCTAAACAATGGTTACCAACGGTTGATCAAACTCAACCGGCATGCCGTCTTCGACCAAAATGGCTTCGATGACGCCTGCCTTATCAGCTTCGATCTGGTTCATCATTTTCATGGCTTCGACGATGCAGATAACATCCCCGACCTTAACGTGCTTGCCAACTTCAACAAATGTCGGAGAGCCTGGGCTGGGTGAGCGATAGAAGGTGCCGACCATGGGCGATTTCACAAGATGGCCATTCAGTGCAGGCTGGGCTGGCGCTGAATCAGTAGCGGCTGCTGGTGCGGGAGTAGCTGCTGGCGCCGGGGCTGGCGCAGGTGCCGCGGCGTAAGCTGGCATAGGCGCTGAAAAATATTGCGCATGAGGGCTGTTGCGACTGATGCGAACAGATTCTTCGCCTTCTTTGATTTCCAGTTCACCGATGTTGGATTCTTCCAGCAATTCAATGAGCTTTTTAATTTTACGAATATCCATAGGATCCTCTCTTGTGAGTTTGTGTAGCGGTGGCAGCGGAGCTGATGCCAAACCGCGATCAGGTTCTATTTTTTGAGCGAAGCGATAGCTGCCTGCAACGCCAATTCATAACTGGTGGCGCCAAAACCACAGATCACACCCTCAGCAATATCTGAAAAGTAAGAGTGATGACGAAAGGGTTCGCGCTTGTGTACGTTTGAAAGATGAATTTCGATAAAGGGAATGGCTACCGCAGCCAAAGCATCGCGCAAGGCGACACTGGTATGCGTAAACGCCGCAGGATTAATCAAGATGAAATCTATGCCTTCATTGCGCGCATCGTGAATGCGGTCGATGAGCTCGTATTCGGCATTGCTTTGCAGCGCTTGCAGGTGATGTCCCGCGGCCAGAGCAAGGTCGGCCAGGCGCTGATTGATGGTTTCAAGCGTTGTTGCACCATAAATGCCCGGCTCGCGCGTGCCCAGGAGGTTTAAGTTGGGGCCGTGTAACACCAAAATGGTTGCCATAACAGGTCCTGTCTTATTCAAAAAATTGCGGCCCTATGGATGCTTGCCACACCAGAACCGGCACTTCACGCTGCTGCTGGAAAAGAGACGCGAGTTTGCCGCAAAAATAAATTGATGTCCACGATCTGCCAGAATTTTGTTTAGTTAGGCGAAATTAGCAGCAAGTTTGCGGAAGATGACGTTCATCGGCTGTTTTGTTTCCAGGGGTAGTACCCCTGGGGGTTCACTTAAGGCGGCTTTTTGGCGGCTAATGGCGGCACGTTTGCAGAAGTTTTGCGCAATCTTCTGGAAGTTGTCCATACGAAGCGGTTTTTGCAGCCATCTTCGCTGATCTGGTGGCGATCTAGTCGCTAGCGGTCAGGGCGGCTATTACGCTGGCAGGCGTGAGCAGTTGGGGCAAGATCTCTGCCTTGCCCGACTGTCCACCGGGAAACCATAAATACAAAGGTACACCGCTGCGACCATATTCGTTGAGTAGCTGCGTGATTTGCGGGTCAGTGTTGGTCCAATCACCTTTTAACGTAACCACTTGCAGCTCGTTGAAGAGCGCATCGACTTCATCGGTATTGAGCGCAAACCGCTCGTTCGCGAGACACGTCAGGCACCAGTCGGCAGTGAGGTTCACAAAGACTGATTTGCCTTCTGCGCGCAGGCTCGCCAGAAGTTCGGGAGAATAAGGCTGCCAGCGTGAAACCTGCGATGGATTGGTCAGGGCCTGCATGGGTGCCCACACCGCGATGACCCAAGCGCTGATGATCACGGCTTTTTTGAGCCAGAGCCACTTGCCGCTTGCGGGACGCTTCGCCATCCAAAAACCGAAGGCGATAGCCACTGCGCCCGCACTGACAACAATTAACGTGTCCACACTGGTTTGCCGGCCTAGAACCCAGAGTAACCAGAGGGCGGTAAGGTAAAGGGGAAACGCCAGCAGCTCCTTAAAGGTTTCCATCCAGGCGCCGGGGCGTGGCAGCCGATGCGCTAAGGCGGGGATATAACACAGCAGCAGCAGCGGTAATGCCATCCCCAGGCCTAGGGCGGCGAAGATGCTGAGGCTGACAATCGCTGGCTGGGTTAATGCAAAACCCAGCGCGGCACCCATAAACGGTGCGGTACACGGGCTGGCAACCACCGCTGCCAGCACGCCGGTAAAGAAGGAACCGGAAAGGCCGGATTTTTGCGTCAGATTCTGGCCCGCTCCCATCCACCGGCTACCAAAGTGAATCAACCCTGACAGGCTCAAACCCATGATAAAAAACAAATAAACCAGGCCGGTTATCAACAGGGGGGATTGCAGTTGGAAACCCCAGCCAATGGCTTCACCGCCCATACGGGCGACTAACAAGGCTGCTGCAAAAATCACAAAGCTAAGCACAATGCCTGCGGTGTATACCCAGCCATGTAATGGGAGGCGAGCAGCATCAGCTTGCGCGAGACTCATTACCTTGATGGACAAAACCGGGAAAACACAGGGCATCAGGTTAAGAATAATGCCGCCAAGCAGGGCCAACAATAAAGCCTGCAGCAGCCATCCTGAGCCGGCGGGAGTAAGTGCATTTAGCTCGCCCGCGGCGGAAGTAGGTGTTTCTGTCAGTGCGTCTACGGGGAGAACGGCGGCTGTCGCCGCCTGCGGATCAACCCGAACCACTTGGGTGTAGGGGGGGTAGCAGAGTCCCGCATCGGCACATCCTTGCGACTCAACAAGCAGATTAAAGGCTTCAGCGATGCCGGTCAGGTCGAGCGTCAGCGTGGTGCCGTGGTAAAAAACCGTCATCTCTTTGTTGAAGAATTCGTCGTATTTAGTGATGCCTGCGCTGAACTCGGGAGTAAAGGCCGTGCCGGTATCACTGCGCAACCGAAAACGCTCTTCATAGAGGTAATAGTTATCGGCGATATCCCAGGTTAATCGGAGTGCTTGTCCGCTGACCGACGGGTAAAGTCGAAAGGCTTCTTCAACGGGTAAAAATTCATCATTTCCTGCCAGCAAACTGACGCCACTGGTGCTCTGGGGCAAGTTGAGAATGTCTTGGGCAGTTGCAGGAGGCGCCGTATAAGAAAGGGCGATGCTCGCGACTAACATGCATATCATCAGTCGGCTGTAGCGACTCAGGAGAGAAATCATCAGATGAATTGCCTTTGCAATAGATTTAACAGCGGGCGCCGGTTTCCGGTCAGCGGAATTGCATCACGCGCAAAGTGGACGGTAACAGCAATTGGCGGCTAAGTGAGAATTATAGATAAAAAAAGCCCTCTCGAGAGAGGGCTGAGAGAGACGTCGATGCATCAACCAGACATCGACGGTGAGAGATTGGGAGAAAATTGTCTGATCATTCCAGGCTGCACAGGCAACGGGGTTGTATTGACCATAACCGGGGTAAAAAAACAGGCACTACCAGAAACTTTTGGTAGCACCTACAAGTTGGCTATTTCAAACAACAATTTCACTTTACGTCGTGATGACAGCGCTGTCAACTTACTGGTTCAATTTGTCTGGCAAATGGAGGAAAAGTGAGAAGCAGGTTGAGTAGAGCGGTCGGAGTGACCGCTTACATTCATGAATATGCTTATCCCTGCGTCAGTAGCCGGCGTAAATCAATAAGCGCGGCATTGGCGCGGGATATATAAGAAGCCATTACCAGAGAGTGGTTAGGCAAGAGGCCGAAGCCGCTGCCGTTGAGGACTATAGGGCTGAAAAGCGGTTGCTGGGTTGCTTCCAGTTCACGGATGATCTGCTGCAAACTGACTTGGGCATTTTTATTCTGGAGCACTTCCGCAAAATCCACTTCGGCGGCGCGCAGAAAATGAATCAAGGCCCAGGAGGCGCCCCGCGCTTCAAACAACACATCATCCAGTTCGCGCCAGGGAGTTTTTATCACTTCGCCCGTGGTGGGACGACTACTTTCCAGCGGCTCTTGCCCCACGCTAGCGCTCAGGCGCTGGGACAAATTTCCCAGCCGGGTGCCGACAGTGGCCAGCCAGTCGTTGAGGTTGTCAGCGCGCGCATAAAATTGCGCGTTCTCGCTCTTGTCATCGGCAAGGCGCTGTTGATAGCGATAGAGCGATTGGATAGCTTCGCGATATTGCGATTCACTTGCCGGAAAGATCCAGCTGTCATTATCAAAGTTGAAGCGTGGCTCCGCGAGAATCAGATCGACGTCTTCACGGGACTGGGATTGAGAGCGGCTAAACGATTCGCGCATTGCCTTGCTCAGGTCGCGCACTTGTACCAAGACCCCGAATTCCCAGTTGGGCATATTATCCAGCCATACACCCGGGGGAGTGACGTCATTGGTGAGGTAGCCGCCGGGTTTATCCAGCAGGGTTTCAGCCACGGTAATCAATGTGACCGTTGTCGTCGTTCCCGGTCGAGCCGCCAGCTGGTTTGCTGTCAGCATTTGCGCTGCTTGCTCACGCACATCAAACAGGGCTGGGGTGCGGCTCCAGTAAATGCCGAGAATTACGGTCACAAACAGATACAGGCCAAGTGCCGCAGCCAAAATCCGCCACTTAGGGCTGGTTTGGGCAATATCTTCCTGGGTGTCGGCATAACCATCCCGTAGTTTACGCAAGCTGTTAACCCATAATTGCTTGAGGCGAGGTGAAGCCATGACCAGGTCTCCTGACAGAGGCTGACTTAATGATGGTGCTGATCAAACAGACTGCGGACGCGTGCGGCAACCGGGAGCACGCTGTCATCGGCAAAGCGCAAGATGAGTTGGAGCGAATCTCCGGTGGTTAGCCCCGGCTGTACGTCAAACAACATCACATGCCAGCTGCCCGGTGCAAATACCAGTGTAGACTGTGCGGCAATAATAATTTCGCTTTCCTTGCGCATGCGCATCACCCCTTGATCATGCGTGTGGCTATGCAGTTCAGCGCGTGCTGCTATGTCTGTTTCAACCCCTGTCAAAACGACCGCTTGGTTGCTGGAATTAGTGATCGTGAAATACCCGGCTGTAGCGGATTTTCCCGGCAGCGGAAGATGAATGTAGGCCTCAGTGACGGCTGCCTGGCTGTTCAGGCGGTTA
>CAYTQQ010000005.1:20281-51241 GCA_964440135.1 uncultured Cellvibrionaceae bacterium
CAGCGGAAGATGAATGTAGGCCTCAGTGACGGCTGCCTGGCTGTTCAGGCGGTTAGTCGGCTGCGGAGTCTCGTCCGCCTGTGCGGAGGTAGCAAGTAGTGCGGTTATTAGCAGGGCAGGGCTCAGCGATTGCAGCAGAGTCAGGCAGGCGGATAGGTTGAGTGAGCGCATAAGACAGTTCCATGTGTTGTTATATGTGTGTTAGAGCTCCGGGATAAACTCGACCCGTGGTTGGGCGGAAATCCTGATATCGCCACGCAGTAAAAAGTCTTCGAGGGCTTCGCGCATCTGTGAATAAATCCAGCGCCCCTCAGCATCGTTGCGGGCATGAATAATCACCAGCTCGCCGGTGCGGCGCGCTCGTTGGGCGAGTTGTTCCAGCTGTGCAATAAGAGCAGCAGACTTGCGCGTCAGCTCGGCGGCGTCGAGTAGTGTTTCATTCGGGCCCGGGGTATAGGCTTTGGGTGCTGGCTGAGCGGCTCGCGCCCGACGCAAAGTGGTTTCCAGCTCCGGTACCAGCGGATTGCTGGAATCAATACTGCGCGCATTATTGATATAGGCTTGCGCCTCTTTGAATTGCCCGCGGCCCATCGCATTGCGCGCCAGCTCCACATAACGTAATCCCACCGCTTGTAAACCGGCCCGTGCAGCTTGATTGTCGGGCTCCATGATTAACACCGATTGATAGCGATCAAAGGCGTTATCTTCAATCGGGGTCAGTAACCGATTCTGGGAGAGTGCGTAATCCGCGTCGCTTAATAAACGCGCAATGCGCTGCTGCTGGGTGTTGGTTGTCGGGGCGGGCGAGGCGGATTTGGGGGTGGCTGATGAGCGCGGTTTTTCCGCTTGTGGATGCGTGCTGCAGCCGGTCAGAGCAGATACCAGAAAGGCGCAGATAAACCATGGAAGCAAGCGTATACCCATTAACAACAATCCCGTGAGCTAAGAGAAAAATCCCGGTTATGTTAACAGCCCTGCCAGGTGATTTCATGCTGCAAACGGCAGAAATTATGCGCGGGAACGCGCTGACAATCGCTGTCGAAAACTTGGCCAGGGAAGTCGCCCAGCCCCTAGGTTATTTGTCGCTTAACTGGCATAATCACGCCCCCGCTATTGCCAGCTCTTCATCCTGGTCGGACGTGCGTTAGCGAGCCGCAACCGCCGCGCCTTGCCGGATGTCCAGTTCGTTGATTATCAACACAGAGGATTAACATGCAACCACAGGTAAAACCCCGCAATCCCAATTTTTCATCTGGCCCCTGCAGCAAGCGCCCGGGCTACAGCCTTGATCAACTGGATGTATCCACGCTGGGACGTTCCCATCGCTCGGCGATTGGTAAGGCAGCATTGCAGCGCGCTTGTGAAGATACCGCGAAAATTCTTGGGCTGCCGGAAGGGTATCGTGTGGGTGTTGTGCCCGGGTCGGATACCGGTGCGGTGGAAATGGCTATGTGGTCACTGTTGGGTGCACGTGGCGTTGACGTACTGCAGTGGGAGTCCTTTGGTAAGGGTTGGCTGAACGACGCCACCAAAGAGCTGAAGCTGACCGTCACCGCGCACGAAGCGGATTACGGTGTACTGCCCGATCTGAGCGCCGTCAACTTCGACAACGACGTTATTTTTACCTGGAATGGCACCACATCCGGGGTGAAGGTTCCTGATGGCGATTGGATTCCTGCTGATCGCGCCGGATTGACTATCTGTGATGCAACCTCAGCCGTGTTTGCCATGGATATGCCCTGGGAAAAACTCGATGTGATTACCTTCAGCTGGCAAAAAGTATTGGGCGGTGAAGGGGCTCACGGCATGCTGATTCTCGGCCCGCGCGCCGTTGAGCGCTTGGAAACCTATAAGCCCTCCTGGCCACTGCCCAAATTGTTCCGGATGACCAGCGGCGGCAAGCTGACCGAAGGTCTTTTCAAAGGCGAAACAATTAATACGCCATCGATGCTGGCCGTGGCAGATTACCTGGACGCGCTGGACTGGGTCCAGCGCATTGGCGGTGTGCAGGCAAGCATCGCTCGCTCCAACGCGAACCTGGCTGTGTTGCAAAAGTTTGTCGCTGAAAACGATTGGATCAGCTTCCTCGCCGACAAGCCTGAAACCCTGTCCAACACCAGCGTGTGCTTCACCGTTAAGGCCACGCCGGAACAAGTCAAAGCCATGATCAAACTACTGGAAAAAGAAGGTGTTGCCTACGACATCGGCGCTTACCGCGATGCCCCTCCAGGCCTGCGCATCTGGTGTGGTGCGACGGTCGAACAAGCCGATCTGGAGGCGCTGCTGCCTTGGTTGAGCTGGGCCTACGCGCAGGTCATAAACGCCTGATGTGACGCGCGGGCTATTGGCCCGCATGCTTCTAGCCAAATCATTCCGCTGGTCACCAGCGTTAAGGAATACATGATGTTCAAGATCAAGACATACAACCAGATTTCAGTAAAAGGCCTCAATCGTTTCACCCGTGAAAAGTATGAGGTTGCCAGTGATATCGGCCATCCCGATGCTTATATTCTGCGCAGCCATAAACTGCATGACGAACCTCTGCCTGCCAGTGTTAAAGCCGTCGCACGTGCCGGTGCCGGTGTTAATAACGTGCCGGTAGCGGACTACACCCACAAAGGTGTAGTGGTTTTTAACTCGCCGGGCGCTAACGCCAATGCGGTTAAAGAGCTGGTTTTGGCGGGTATGCTGCTCGCCTCGCGCGGTATTTTGGGCGGCATGGAGTATGTGCAGGGTCTTACTCATATGAGCGATGCTGATGAGATGTCCAAGCTGCTCGAAAAAGAAAAATCCCGTTTTGCCGGTAATGAACTGCAAGGTAAAACGCTGGGTGTTGTGGGCTTGGGGGCGATCGGTTCAATGATTGCTGAAACCGCCCTGGCGTTGGATATGAACGTCGTCGGCTTTGACCCGGCGCTGTCGGTCGAAGCAGCATGGCGCTTGCCGAGCCAGGTGGGACGTATGGAAAACCTGCAATCCCTGTTGGCTCGTTCTGATTACATCACGCTGCACGTGCCCGCAATCGAAGCGACCAAACACATGATCAACGGCGATGTGTTGAAAGGCGTAAAAACCGGTGCGGTATTATTGAATTTCGCGCGTGAATCCATTGTGGATGCGCAGGCGGTGGTAGCGAGTCTCGATGCAGGCAATCTGGGCAAATACATCTGTGATTTCCCGGAGCCCTGTCTGCTGCAGCGTAAAGATGTCTACGCGATGCCGCATATCGGTGCGAGCACCGAAGAGGCCGAAGAGAACTGCGCGATTATGGCTGCTGACCAACTGATGGATTATCTGGAAAACGGCAACATCAAAAATTCGGTGAACTTCCCAACCGTGTATCTGGATCGCAACCCGGGTACCGGTGCGCGGATTACCTTTTCCAACGCTAACGTATCGGGCGTCTTGGGCGATGTGCTGTCGGTATTGGCAGAAAACAA
Organism: uncultured Cellvibrionaceae bacterium; assembly: GCA_964440135.1. GTDB lineage: Bacteria > Pseudomonadota > Gammaproteobacteria > Pseudomonadales > Cellvibrionaceae > Cellvibrio. Next base: position 23,722 of record CAYTQQ010000005.1, read on the forward strand.
AGTCAACGTGGTTGATATGGTTAACAAAAGTCGTGGTGACATGGCCTATAACATCATGGATGTGGAGCAGGTGCCCAGTGAAGATGTGGTAGCCGCCATCACTGCCATTGAACATGTTATAGCGGTACGTGTTATCTAATACTGCTTCGCCGGCCTTCGATCATCGTCAATGATAGCGAAGGCTGGCGCTCTCCATGTCGTTGTCTGTTGGTCATATCGATGGTCGCAAGTCTTGATGCTTTGTCATAATCCATGACAGTCAGGAGTGAGGGCCACATGCATAAATTCGTTTTTTTCGTACCCACAACCCATCTCGAGCACGTCAAGAACGCTGTTTTTGCCGCTGGTGCCGGACGCTTGGGCAACTACGATCGCTGTGCCTGGCAGACCCTGGGCCAAGGGCAGTTTCGTCCATTGGCGGGCAGTAATCCCCATCTGGGTGAGATTGATCAGCTTGAGTGCGTCGATGAATATCGAGTCGAAGTTATCTGCCCGGATGATTGTGTGACGGCGGTAATCAATGCCCTGCGCAAGGCGCACCCCTACGAAGAGCCAGCCTACGATATCTGGCGCTTGGCGGACGTCTAATGACGCCTTTTGTTGACAGCCTCACGACGTGGAGCGGCGGTGCATGAAACGGTCGTGGCAAAACCTCCATACCTTTCTTCAGCCCAATAAAACCAGCGCCTATCAAGTGGGCGCTTTTCCGTCACAAGCGGCGGTGCTGGTATTGTTTACGGACGATCCGCACCACCCTGAAATGGTTTTTACCCAGCGCGCGCGTCATCTGAAAAACCACCCGGGTGAGGTGTCTTTTCCAGGCGGTATGTGGGAGCTGGGTGACAAGAGTCTGCGCGATACGGCACTGCGTGAAACAGAAGAAGAAATAGGCCTGGCACCGGCGCAGGTGAAGCTGCTCGGTGCTTGTGCCCGCCGTGCTACTGGAGCGGGTATCCAAGTGACGCCGTTTGTGGGGGTGATGCCCACTGCTACGGAACTGACGCCTAATCTGGGCGAACTGGATGCGATATTTCGGGTGCCGATCGCGGCCTTTCATGGAGGGGGCATTCAAACCCGAACCGATTTTTTTGCGCATGGCGGTCGCTCCTACCACGTGCCAGCTTACCTCCATCAAGGTTACGAAATCTGGGGTTTTACAGCGGCCTTGACGACGGAAATTATTACCGCCCTGATCAACCCTCACAGCCAGCCGGTGTTTCCTCAATAAGGCCTTTGCCAGTTTGCGGGCTGTACGTCGTCACTGTCCCGCCACCGAATTGCCTTCCCTATCAGTGGTTTTCAATGTCCTCGGCGGCCCTTGCTCAAGCATAAACCTAACGCGTAGATCACAAGAAACTCTTGAGCCAGACTTCAAGAAAAAACGCTACTGACAGAGGTGCAGCGCGTTACTATTGATCGGTATCAGGAGAGGTTAAGCTGCATCAACTGATGCTCAGTTCGTGAAAAGACGCATTGCTGATCGGCTGCGTCAGGTTTGACATCTTCTGGCCATCTGCCAATACTGAACACCGCTCAATCAGGGGATGCGCAAGCCAATACGGCTGGCGCATAAATAATAAATGCTGATAGGAACAGATATGTCACCGGACTACGATCGAACGCTCAACCTTGTCCTGGCTGAAGCTTGTCGCGCTTATGCAGACAGTCCAGCTTTTACCTGTATGGGACGCACGATTACCTATCGCGAACTGGATGAGCTGTCAGCGCGTTTTGCCGCCTACTTGCAGTACTCCACCAAGCTGCAACCCGGTGACCGCATTGCCATTCAATTGCCTAACATTTTGCAGTATCCCGTGGCGGTTTTTGGTGCGCTGCGCGCGGGGCTGATCGTGGTTAATACCAACCCGCTTTACACCGCCAGTGAAGTGAAACACCAGTTACAGGACTCGGGCGCAAAAGCCTTGGTGGTACTGGCGAATATCGCTCAGAATGCGGCGGGGATTATTAAGGAAACGGCGGTAGAGCAGGTGGTGGTCACGGAGATCGCCGATTTGCATCCGCCATTGAAACGAATCGCGCTCAACTTCGCGGTAAAATATATAAAAAAAATGGTGCCGCCGTTTAGCTTTCCTCACCAAGTCAACTTCAAAGATGCGCTGGCGCAAACAAAAGAACCGCGCACGCTCGAGCTGACGCCGGATGATGTGGCGGTGTTGCAATATACCGGAGGCACGACTGGCGTAGCCAAAGGCGCGATGCTCACGCACCGTAACCTGGTGGCTAATATGCTGCAGGTTAATGCTCATATGAGTCATGCATTCAGACGCAATCAGGAACTCTATATCACGCCCTTGCCGCTCTATCACATTTACGCGTTTACCATTCACTGCACGTCAGCCTTGTCCTTAGGTAACCATAATTTATTGATTCCTAATCCGCGTGATATCAAAGGCTTTGTCGCGGCCTTGAAAGGTCAGCCGTTCACCTGCTTCGTCGGTTTAAATACCTTGTTTAATGCACTGCTGCGCAACGAGGATTTTTTACAGCTCGATTTCAGTCATTTGCGGATTACGTCGTCGGGCGGCATGGCGCTTACCGCTGAAACTGCAAAGCGCTGGACCGAAGCAACCGGCAGTTTAATCAGTGAAGGTTATGGGTTAACGGAAACTTCGCCCGTGGTCACCGTGAACAAACCCGAAGCGATTCAAGCCGGAACTGTGGGCACCCCGCTGCCTGATACCGAGTGTAAAGTCATCGACGACGACGGTAAAACTTTGCCTGTTGGTGAGCCCGGTGAATTATGTATTCGCGGCCCACAGGTGATGAAAGGTTATTGGCAGCGTCCGGATGCAACCGCTGAGGTGCTCGATGCTGACGGTTGGTTTAAGTCAGGTGATATCGCCATTATCCAGAGCGATGGCTATATCAAAATAGTCGATCGCAAAAAAGACATGATCAACGTCTCCGGTTTTAAAGTATTTCCCAATGAAGTCGAAGATGTGTTGATGAGTCATCCAGATATTGTCGAAGCGGCGGTTGTGGGCGTCTCTGATAGTGCGGGTAACGAACAAGTAAAAGCGTTTGTGGTAAGCAGCAATGCTGAACTCACAGAGCAGGCAGTGCGTGAATTTGCGCGCACCCAGCTCACGCCTTACAAGGTCCCGCATCTGGTTGAATTTCGCAGTGAATTACCCAAGTCAAATGTGGGTAAGGTATTGCGGCGGGAACTGAAAGATAAAAAATAATTTATTCGGCCCAGGTAATGACTTGGGCAGAGTTCACTCGTTGCACGGAAGGTCTGTCTAACGGATTGTCGGGACTCATGGCAGCTTGTGGCTGTGCCTGCTGCGGTGCAATAAGCGTGAACCATGAGCGCAAATAAACACCGCAGATGACACGCGCAATAACAACACCGCTGTGCCAGGTAAATGAGGTTGAGTGTTGGTTAACAGGAAGGCTTTAGCGCTCATCAGCTGATCAATAACTTTCGGTATTAATCCATGAAGCGAGCTTTGATTCTTTCCGGCGGTGGTGCTCGCGCAGCTTATCAGGTGGGTGTTCTCCAGGCACTCGCAGATATTCTTCCAGAAAACACCAGACATCCTTTCCCGATTATTTGTGGCACCTCAGCGGGTGCCATCAATGCCATGGCTCTGGCGGCGCACTCAGGCACTTTTAAGGAATCCGTCACAGCGTTGGCGGAGCTCTGGCTTACGCTGACCCCCGCGCAAGTGTTTCGTGATAGTTGGACCGACATCATGAAAGGCATTAGCTGGATTGGCCTGTCGCTGTTAAACGAAGGGGTGGGCCGGCAAAGACCGCTGTCGCTGCTGGATAATGCACCGCTGTGGCACTTGCTCGGTAACGCCATTCGCTTTGACAATATTGAAAAAGCAATCCAGCGGGACGAGCTATTAGCGGTAGCCATTACCGCCATGGGCTATACCTCCGGCCAGTCGGTCAGTTTCTTTGAAGGGCACCCGAGTCTTACGGGTTGGAATCGTTATCGGCGCGCGGGTGTGCCGACCCGGTTAAGGCTTGAGCACCTGATTGCCTCCTCAGCCATACCCACTATTTTCCCTACCGTACGCATCAATCGCGAATACTTTGGCGATGGCGCCTTGCGTCAGGTGGCGCCGATCAGCCCTGCGCTGCATTTGGGTGCCGAGTCGCTCTTTGTCATTGGCGTCAGCGGTAATCGCCGGGAGGAAAACTGGAACAAACGCAAGCCGGTAAAACATTCGCCCTCAATGGCGCAAATTGTCGGCCATCTGTTTAACAGCGCGTTTATTGACGGTATGGAAGGCGATTTGGAACACCTTGAGCGTCTCAATCAATTGATTAGCATGATCCCGGAAAAGCAGCGCATCGCCGCTGGCCTGGAATTGCGGCTGGTAGAGAATCGGGTGATTTCACCATCACGCGCCGTCGATGCTATTGCAGGGCGCAATATTCGCTACCTGCCCAAGAGCTTGCGTTTTTTCCTGCGCACCATAGGGGCGACGGCCAAGGGCGGCGGCGCTACTGCCGCAAGTTACCTGTTGTTTGTCCATGAATTCATTAAGGAACTGATAGAGCTGGGATATCAGGACACCATGTGGGAGGCGGAAGACTTAAAAGTCTTTTTCGACCAAGAACCAACGAGCGCATCCGAAGCCGTGGGTTAATCTTTTCAAGCGTGTTCTCGCACTTCTCTTTGGCGCCAATGAGCCTGTCATTTTTCAGCTATAGCCTATACTGAAAAACACTCGAGTCCCGATTGTGGGAGGCACCGCCCTGGCATTTAGCGTGAGGCTTCCTCGTCCAGTAGTACTATTACAAGAATTCGTCTCTATGGAACACACCCTGCTCAGTACGCTTGTTGACAACACTGTGGATCTTATTTACGTCAAAGACCGGAAGGGGCGGTTCACTTTTGTGAACGCCATGTTCCTGGAAATAGTGGATGCAAAATCTCGGGATGAAGTGCTGGGCAAAACGGATTTTGATGTCAATCTGCCAGAGCTTGCGCAAGGCTATCACGATGATGATCAGCAGGTCATGCGCACAGGCAAGCCGCTGACCGATCGCGAAGAACTGATCATTAATGTCAAAACCGGCGAGTCGCGCTGGCACTCAACCACTAAAGTACCCCTGAAAAATGAGACCGGTGAGATCATCGGGGTGGTGGGAATTACCCGGGATATCACCAATGCCCGGCAGGCCGAGCTTGAAGTCCGCCAATTAAATGCCGAGCTTGAACAACGGGTGGCGGAACGTACTGCGGAACTGCGAGTGCTGAGCGAAGCCCTGGCCAGCGAGCGCAACCTGATGCGCGCTCTTGTCGACGCGCTACCCGATAATATTTTTGCCAAAGACGCCGGCAGTAAGTTTCTATTAGCTAATAAATACGTCGCCAACGGCATGGGCACCACACCGGAAGAACTTATTGGTCAAGACGACTTTGATTTCTACCCAGCGGAAATCGCCCAGCGCTTTTTTGACGACGAACAAAAAATTATTCGCAGTGGCCAGCCGCTGCTAAACCACGAAGAGCCAGCCACCGATAATAAGACCGGTAAAATTCGCTGGTTATTAACCAGCAAGTTTCCCGTTCTTAACGCCCAGGGTAAGGTTACCGGCCTGGTGGGTATTGGCCGGGATATTACCGCGCGCCGCAAAGCGGAAATGGCTCTGCGTGAAAGTGAAGAGCGGTTTCGCAGCCTTACCGAGCTATCTTCCGACTGGTATTGGGAGCAGGATGCCGCTTGTAAATTTACGGAAGTGGAAGACCCTAATGGCAAGTCAGGGCTCGTGCTGGATAATTTAATCGGGCGCACGCTTTGGGATCTGCCGGGCGTAGAAATTCTTTCACGTTCCTGGCTGGAATACGAAACCTTGATGGGCTCGCACAAACCCTTTCGCGATTTGGAATTGCGGTACACCACCGCGGCTGGCCGGATGATTTATCTGAGTCTGGCAGGTTTGCCGGCCTTTACGGACAAGGGTGAGTTTCGTGGCTATCGCGGTATCGGTCGAGACATTACCAGCCGCAAACTTTCCGAAGAGCGGATCCAATACCTGGCGACTCACGATAGCCTCACCGGGCTTCCCAATCGGTTTATGTTTAGCAATTTGCTGAATGTTGCAATCGAGTCTGCGCGCCGTCATAAACGTCGATTGGCGGTCTTGTTTATCGATCTGGATCGCTTTAAAAATATCAACGACACCCTCGGTCATGAAGCGGGTGATTTCTTGTTAAAAGAAATTTCGCAGCGGCTGCGTCACTGTTTGCGATCCAGTGATGTTGTGGCTCGTTTGGGTGGAGATGAATTTGTGATTCTTCTGCCCGAGGTAAAAAGCAACCAGCAAGTGGCGATCACAGCGCAGAAAATTCTGTCTTCAATTCTGCTGCCAGTTTCGGTGTTCGGTCAGGAGTGCCGTGTCACCACCAGTATTGGTATTTGCCTGTATCCCGATGATGCGCAGGACGAGCAGGCATTAATGAAAAATGCTGATATCGCCATGTATAGCGCCAAGGAAGAAGGTAAAAATAATTATCAATTTTTTTCGTCGGATATTCAGTCGCGCTCCCTCGAACGATTGGTGTTGGAAAATAATTTGCGGCTGGCTATCGAACGCAACGAGTTTTTTCTGCACTATCAAGCCAAGCGCGATTTAAAAACCGGCAAGATCGCCGGTGTCGAAGCGCTGGTGCGCTGGCAGCATCCGGATTTAGGCATCGTCCCACCGGCGCAGTTTATTCCCTTGGCGGAGGAAACCGGGCTGATTGTGCTGATCGGCCGATGGGTACTGAAAGCCGCGTGCGCACAAAATGTTGCCTGGCAACGGCAAGGCCTCCCGCCGCTGTGCATGGCTGTTAATCTTTCTGCGCGACAATTTTTTGATGAGCACCTGATCGACGATGTCGCTTCCGCCTTAACCGACTCAGGCATGGATCCAGGTCTATTAGAAATGGAGATCACCGAAGGCATGGTGATGCAGGATGTAGAGCGCGCAATCAAAATCCTTTCGGCCATTAAAAGTCTTGGCGTGCGGCTTGCGATTGATGACTTTGGTGTGGGTTATTCCTCCTTGGCGCAAATCAAACGTTTCCCTATTGATACCCTTAAAGTTGATAGCTCCTTTATTCGGGAAATTCCGGAAAATAGGGAAGATCGCGCGATTACTGAAGCTATTATCGCGATGGGCAAAACCTTAAGTCTGATGGTGATTGCTGAAGGTGTTGAAACCAAAGAGCAGGAGACGTTTCTGCGCGATCATGCTTGTGACCAGTCCCAGGGTTTCTATTTCAGCAAACCCATATCGGCGGAACAGTTTGTTGCCTTTATACAGCAGCAACCGGGCGCCTTCGTCGACGAACAGCAGTGATCATCCATCCCCCCGGCCAGGTTGAAATATTGATGAGTTAGTCGGGCGTGATTGCCTGTACCAGGGCATCATCCATTTCTGTGGCCAGTTCGGTAATCAGGTCGCTGTACGCTTTTGCCAATGCTGCACTGCCGGATCCCGCCGGTAAGCTGCGAATAAAATGACGGCGCAGAAGTGACGTTTTTGCGCTGTTATCCATCAGCTCCCAGGTTGCATTGATGTGCGCATTATTGCCGTGACGATTCAGGCTGTGGACATCCACCCGAAAGCTGTAGGTGGGGGTGGAGTCACTACGCCAGGGAAAGCTGACAAAGCTCCGCGTATGATCCCGCTGCGTAAGGTTGAGCGTGAGGGCCCGCGTTATGCCTTTGTCGAGCGGCTCTGCCCAATAATCATTATCTGCCACCTGTAAACGGCCACCTTCGGTCTGGTGGATAATTTGCAACCGGTGCAAATATTCCGCCAGTTTAATGGGCCCGATACCGATCAATGTATCGATATTTTCTGTGGATTCGCTGACGATTGCTGGCGCACTCAGCAGATAGAAGTTTTTACGCGGTGACTGTTGGCAGGCGCTGACCAGTGCGCACATGAGCAAACACAATAATATTTTTTTCATCATTTATCTCCCGCTGGCGCAGCGCGTCGGCCGCGTAAAATGGCTTCGGGTTGTTGATCCAAAGTTTCACTCATGCTGCGAAAGGACTGGGCCGAACGGCTGATGTCCAGCAAGGTGTCATACAGCTGGTTAACCAAGGGGGAGTCCTCAGAGGTCATGTCTTTGATGCTGTCCGTTGCCTCACTAAAGCTTTCCAGCCCGCGATTTAATTCATCCAGTGAATTCTGGAAAGACTGTGCCAACTCGGGCGCGTGCTCATTCAACTCTTTTAACAGCACATCCATCTCATTCAAGGTGCCTTGTACCTGAGTGCTCAGGCCGGTTAATTCAGAATTCAGGGTATTTGACGTGCGCTCTATCGAAAGCGCGACGCGATTAAAATTGTCGACGGTTTGTTGAATATTGCCGTCACTTACCAGAGTGCCAAGCTGTGTCGTGAGGTTGTTCAGGTTATCCACTAAGCCTTTGAGATCCAGCTCCTGAATACTGCGGGTAATTTCTTCGAGGCTGGTAGCGCGGGTTGGGATTTCGATATGAGCGTCTTGAAAATCATACAGTCGCAACGGTGTGTCCGGATAGAAGTCCAGTTCTACATACAACAAGCCGGTCAACAAGCTTTGATAATTTAACTGGGCGCGCAAGCCGTTGTTAATGGCATCGTTCAGGAAGTGGTTGCTGATGCCACCACTCATGGTGTTGATGCGCTCCATAATCAGGTCGGCGGTCACTGCGGTGATAACGGTTTGATTATCTTTTTCAAAATACAGTTCGATATCGGCAATCTCGCCCAGCACGACTCCCTTTAGTTTTACCGGAGCGCCTACCTGCAAGCCCTGCACTGAACCTTCAAAGTGCATCACCACCCGCTCCTTGTCGGCAAATAAACGACCGCCGGAAAAAAAGAGCAGGGCAATAAACACCAGCAGGATGGCGCCTACGATAAAAGCGCCAATAGCGAGGGAAGTATTTTTACGTTGGGTCATTGGGTTTCCTCAACACGGCTTTCAGCACGGCTTAGAAATTGACGAACCTTATCCTGGGGGCTGTGCCTGAGTAAGTTTTTAGGATCGCCGGAATCCAGCATGGTTTTACTTTGGGCATCCAGAAAAACGCAGTTGGTACCAATCGATAAAATACTCGGTAACTCGTGCGAGACGATGACCACGGTTGAGTCTAAGGCCTGGCAAACCTGCAGAATTAACTGATCCAGGCGCAACGAGCTGATAGGGTCCAGTCCGGCGGACGGTTCATCAAAAAATAACAGTTGTGGATCGAGGGCGATAGCGCGCGCGAGCCCGGCACGTTTATGCATACCGCCGCTGATTTCGGAAGGGTAAAAATCTTCGAAACCAGCCAGTCCAACTAACGCCAATTTGTAAGAGACCACTTCGTTTCTTTGTTTCTCGCTGAGATCGGTGTAGAGCTGCAAGGGCAGTGCGACATTCTCCGCAAGGGTCATACTGGAAAAGAGTGCGCCGGTTTGAAACGTAATGCCCCAGCTTTTTAGGAGTTCGAGGCGAGTGGTTTCATCGGCGCCGTAAAAGCTGACATCTTGGTAAAGGATTTCACCCTGAGTGGGCGGGATCAAACCGATCATACTTTTCAGCAAGGTTGTCTTGCCGCAGCCGCTGCCACCGATAACAAAAAAGATATCATTTTTGCGAACGTCGAAATTCAAATTTTTCTGCACGACATGATTGCCATAACCAATCGTAAGATCACGCACAGAAATAAATGAATCGCTCGTCATGTCAGATCCCGAGTTTGTCATAGAGAACGTTCAGGGCCGCATCAGCGACCACCAGGTACACGATCGCGCGTACTACCGCATTGGTTGCTGCCATCCCGACTGCATTGGAGTTGCGACCACATTGCAAGCCCGCCTGACACCCCGCAATAGCAATCAGCACCCCAAAGACCACCGCTTTGATAAGGCCGGTAGAAATATCGAGCCAGTCGACGGCGCCGCGCGTTTGCAAGATGTACTGCACAAAACTGACGTCCATACTCGAGGCGATAATGGCACCGCCCGCAATACCGATAATGTCGGCATAAATACACAGCAGCGGCATCACAAATACCAGCGCTACCAAACGTGGTACGACAAGAAATTCCATGCTGGAAATACCCATCACGCGCAGGGCATCTACCTCATCATTGACCTGCATAGTGCCGATTTGGGCGGCATAGGCTGCACCGGTGCGCCCCGCCATAATGACCGCCGTCATCAGGGCGCCCATCTCGCGCACCATACCGATAGCCACCAGATCCGCCACATAGACCTGGGCACCCAACTGGCGCAGTTGCACAGAACCTAAGTACGCGAGAATCATACCCACCAGCACACTGATCAGTGTGACAATGCCCAGCGCTTGAGGGCCGGCCTGGTCAATAAAAAAGATGATGTCGCTGCGGCGGGTTTTGGCCTTTCCGCCAAACCAGCGGCCAAGCGCCAGACAGGTGTCCCCAATAAACGTGAGCGTGTCGTAGACCCCGTGACCCAAGTTGGCCACACGTTTTTGTAGCCACGCAGAAAAGCCTGTACGGCGGTCAGTTTTGACGGGTTTATGGGCGGGTACGCCGGTCGCGAGATTCAGCAGCTGGTTGAGGCCTTCGGGCGCGGCTTCAACAGCGAAGGTCTTTTGCTGACTTTCGCACCAGTTGGCCAGCTGTAGTAAGGCGCTGGCGAGGCTCGAGTCCCAGCTTTCCAGCTGTTCGAGATGGACGACAACGTCGGTGGATTCGGGGGGGATTGCTGCACAAAGATCGGCGCTATCGGGCGTGTTGCCCAAATGCCATTCGCCTGATACCTGCAAATTACAGCGTTGCTTCTGTATATCAGCAGTAAAGCTTGCGGCGGCCATCTTGCTCCTGGATTTACGTAAGTCCGTGATGGATTGATTTGACCCTATTATAACGGATGAACGCAAGAGCTGGAGTTAACAAAAGGCTGCCGGAGGGCAAGTGCGTAGAAAAACAGCGCCCTTTGACCGGAAGCTTCCGGCCAAAGGTGAGGAGCAGACCAGCTATAACGCGCGGCGGTGAAACGGTTAAGCGCGGCGCCGAAACAGCGGCACCGGTTGGACGACTGCCGCTTGATAATACTCAGTGAAATCATTGAGCGATGGCAACACCGATTCCAGGTCGATGTCCTCATTCGCAAAGGCGAACGCATTGACGCCGCAGCGGCGTAAGTAGAACAACTGGTCGCGAATGAAATTGCCGATGGCTCGCAATTCGCCGGTGAAATTGTAGCGTTCACGCAACAGGCGCGCGTTGGAAAACGAGCGGCCATCCGTGAAGAGCGGGAAGTTCACCGCAATCAATGGCAGGCTGCGCGCGTCGTCACCTAACTGATGGGCAGACTCAGTGCTTTCAAGCCACACGCCCAGGTTGTCACGGGCTTGCAGTTGTGCCTTTTGTGCCAGCCACACAGACAAGGGCACGATAACCTTGCCGTCAGGAATGACGCAGTCTGCTGGGTCCCCTTCAGGTTTGGCGATGAGGGTCCAGGTGTTTTCAATAATTTCGCCATCTTTAACCAGCTTTGGCATAGACACGCTCCTTAAACGGGGTCGCTCCGATACGACGGTAAGTATCGATAAACAATTCTTCACCAGTGCGATTGTCGACGTACACATCAATCAGCTTTTGAATCACGGCGGGCATGGCGTCAGCACCGAAAGATGGACCGAGCACGACGCCCAGAGAGGTCTCCTTGCCGGTGCTGCCACCCAGCTGGATCTGATAAAACTCTTCGCCTTTTTTATCAACCCCAAGGATGCCGATATGGCCGACGTGGTGATGCCCGCAGGCATTCATACAGCCGGAAATATTGAGGTCGATGTCGCCCAGGTCGTAGACATAATCGAGATTATCAAACTGACGCTGGATAGCTTCGGCAATGGGAATAGATTTAGCGTTAGCGAGCGAGCAAAAATCACCGCCCGGACAGCAGATGATATCGGTCAGTGTGCCAATGTTTGGCGTAGCAAAGCCTGCTTGTTTGGCTTCTTGCCACAGCGCGAACAGATCGCTTTTTTTCACGTCGGCCAGAACAATGTTTTGTTCGTGTGTGGTCCGTACTTCGCTAAAGCTGTATTGATCAGCCAGTTCCGCAATTTTCTCCAGTTGCGTGTCAGTAATATCACCTGGCGCCACACCGGTAGGTTTGAGCGACAGGGTCACTGCGGCGTAGCCGGAAATTTTGTGGCCGCGGACGTTGCGTGCCAACCATTTGCTAAACGCGATATTTTCGCCAGCCCATGCATCTACCTCTCGGTCGGCGGCTGCATTGTCGATGGTTTCGTAGGGCGGCTGGGTGAAATAACTTTGCGCACGCTCAATTTCAGCACGGGTTAGTTTGCTGTAGCCATCTTTAAGGTGTTGCCACTCGGTTTCTACATCCTGGGCAAACACCTCCGGCGTGAGCGCCCGTACCAGAATTTTGATTCGCGCTTTGTATTTATTGTCGCGGTTACCCGACTGATTGTAGATACGCAGAATGGCTTCCAGGTAGGACAAGAGATCTTCTTCCGGCAGGAACTCGCGAATCAGGCTGCCGATTACCGGCGTACGGCCGAGGCCACCCCCGACATAGACTTTAAAGCCCACTTCACCGGCGTCGTTGAAGACCACTTGTAAACCGATGTCGTGCACCTGAATGGCGGCACGGTCGATGTCAGAGCCGGTCACCGCAATTTTGAATTTGCGCGGCAAAAATGCAAATTCGGGGTGAAAGGTAGACCACTGGCGAATGATTTCGCAGTAGGGGCGCGGGTCGATAATTTCATCTTCGGCCACCCCGGCAAACTGGTCCGAGGTGGTGTTGCGAATGCAGTTACCACTGGACTGGGTGCCGTGCATTTGGACGTCCGCCAGCTCAGCCAGAATATCGGGTACTTCGGTCAGGTCCGGCCAATGGAACTGAATGTTCTGGCGCGTCGTGACATGGCAGTAGCCCTTGTCGTAATGGCGAGCAATATGGGCAAGGCGGCGCAGCTGCGTGCTGTTAAGCATGCCGTAAGGCACGTTAATCCGCAGCATCGGCGCCAAGCGTTGGATATACAGGCCATTTTGTAAGCGCAGGGGCAGGAATTCTTCCGGCTTGAGGTCACCACTCAAGAAGCGCGCGGTTTGATCGCGAAACTGCGCAACACGCTCGCGCAGGATTTGATGGTCGTAATGGTCATAAATGTACATAGAAACTAATACACCGTGCTACAAGGGGTTACTTCATCTACAAGAAGGAAGAGGCGGCCAGAAAATAGGCGCGCAGGATACACTAACTCCCCGCTAACTGCGAGTCGTAGCCGTCCTGGGCGGGTTGGTGCAGGGGCAGGGAAGATTCAAAATGCGCTCACCCTACCAAGCTTTTAAGGCGGATAAAACGGGTTTTTGGATCTATTCTAATGCTTTTGGGCTATAAGTGATAATTTATGCTTGCCAGCCATGGGTCGGGTATGCTAAGTAACGTTCTTGGCTGAAAAATAGTCAGCGGTACAGCCAGGAGTCATAACACGAGTAATTTCTAACGTCCTGATGGAGCATAAAAATAATGAATGAACCGATAGAACTCGAAGAGCGTAGTGACAGTGCGGCCGATGCCATTGCTGCTATCGCTTTGATCGCCATTTTTGTCGTCACTTGCGTTGTGTGGGTGGCGGGTCAGTAGTACCGGCGCGCCCCGTGCGGGGCGCACCTTGATGTTCAATTCCTTCCTGCAATACTTTTCTATTTATCTAAGCACAGCAAATTATCTGTGCTCATCAAGCGTTATTGCCACTAACCCTTCTGCTTAAAGACCGCTGCCCTTTTAAAGACCGCTGCCCTTCAAGACCGCTTTCACAATCAGCACCATCACCAGGATAAAGACCAGCGTAAATATCACGCCGGCCACCATATAGACGTAAATATTGCCTCCGGTAAAATCCCGCTCCCGGTTTTTGCTGCTTTGGACCCCGAAGGCGGCCGCAAGGGTACTGAACAGGATTTGAAAAAAGGTCGGTTTTTGGGGCGGTTGCTGCTCGTCACTCATAAGAAGACCTGCTGCTGAATAGATAGGGTTAAGCTTAGCTCATTCATCCGCCGTGTGCGGTTAGCAAGGGCGAAACTGGTAACATAAATCCTTTGTAAAATTATGGTGATGTTTTGATGGCCGCTGCGCTCGATGATCTCTTTATCCTCCCTCCTTGTGAAGCGCAAATCGACTTGCTCTACGCTGATTCGACCTGCTTGCTGATCAACAAGCCGGCCGGCCTGCTGAGTGTGCCGGGGCGCCACCCGCGCAACCGGGACTCGGTGATTGCGCGTTTGCAGGTCCAGTATCCGTCTGCGGCCATTGTCCATCGCCTGGATTTCGATACCTCGGGGGTGATGGTGGTACCGCTGACTCGCCCGGCTTTATCTCATATCAGCCGCCAGTTCCAACAGCGTCAGGTAGAAAAAGTCTACAACGCGGTGGTAGAAGGTGAGATACAGGCGGACGAAGGAGAGATTGATTTACCCATTGCGCCCGATGTAGAGCAGCGGCCCAAGTATAAAATTTGCAGCTCTGGTAAGCCCTCGCTGACCCGTTACCGAGTGCTGGAGCGGAATTTACACGAGGGCACGACCCGTGTTGCGCTTTACCCGGTCACGGGGCGCTCCCATCAGCTGCGCTTACATCTGTTTGCCCTGGGGCATCCAATTTTGGGTTGCACTTTTTATTGCTCGGATACCAGTGCACAGAAAGCCCCTAGGTTGCTCCTGCATGCGTCTGAATTGCAGTTTGTGCATCCGCTCAGCGGAGAGCGGATAGTGGCTGAATCTGTAGCCCCTTTTTAATCTGCAGCCCCGGTTAAAAGGCTGCAGATTTTACGGATAGCTATTGCGGGATTTACAGAGTGAGACGCAAAGCGCTGTCGCTTGACGCTGGCTCAAGAGACAGTGCCGCTTAATGATCCTGTGCCTGACCGGCACCGCGCGGGAAGCGAATACTTTCGACGACCTCTTGCACCTCCTGAGGAGCATCCTGAGTCGCTTTCCACACCAGCGTGGCGACGGCAAAATTAAGCAGCATACCCACCGTACCGATGCCCTCGGGTGAAATGCCAAACAGCCAATATTCCTGGGTATTGGGCAGTATTGGCGCGATAAAAATACCTTTATAGATGATGATATAACCCGCGGTAAAAATTAGGCCGGTGACCATTCCTGCAATCGCACCTTTGTCGTTCATCCGCTTGCAGAAAATTCCCATAATAATTGCCGGGAAGAAAGTCGCAGCGGCCAGACCGAACGCAAAGGCTACTACCTCTGCCACAAATCCCGGTGGATGAATGCCAAGATAACCGGCCACACACACGGCCACAGCGGCCGCAATGCGCGCCGAGAGCAATTCTTTTTTCTCGCTGATCTTGGGAAGCAAATTGCGTTTAAGTAAATCATGAGAGATTGCGGTGGACACCACCAGCAGCAAACCAGCGGCCGTGGATAGTGCCGCCGCCAAAGCGCCGGCGGCAATCAGCGCAACGACCCAATTTGGCAGGCGTGCAATTTCAGGGTTTGCAAGCACCATGATGTCGCGGTCGATGGACATTTCATTGCGCTCGTCGCCGCTGTAAAACATCCGTCCATCCTGGTTTTTATCATCCCACTCAATTAGTCCGGTCTTTTCCCAGTTGGTGACCCAGCTCGGGGCTTCGTCATAAAGAATTCCCTGGCTGTCGCTGCCGTTAATGGTGTCGATCATGTTCACCCGCGAGAAGCCTGCAATAGCGGGTGCGGTGGTGTAGAGAATGGCGATAAAGATAAGTGCCCAGCCGGCGCTGACCCGCGCATCACGCACTTTGGGTACAGTAAAAAAGCGTACGATCACATGGGGTAGCCCAGCGGTGCCGACCATCAGGGCGGCGGTGATAAACAACACATCAATGGTGGGTTTGCTGCCTTCGGTGTAAGCACTAAAGCCTAATTCTTCTGATAGGCCGTCAAGGCGATCAAGCAAGTAAACGCCGGAACCATCAGCCAGCGTGCTGCCAAAACCCAGTTGTGGAATAGCGTTGCCGGTCATCATCAAACTGATGAAAATCGCCGGCACCATGTAGGCAAAAATCAAGATGCAGTACTGTGCGGCCTGGGTGTAAGTGATCCCCTTCATTCCGCCGAGTACGGCGTAAAAAAATACGATACCCATTCCGAGCAGAACGCCCCAGGCGATATCGATTTCCAGAAAGCGGGAAAAGACCACCCCGACGCCGCGCATCTGGCCCGCGACATAAGTGAATGAGATAAAAATGGCGCACACCACGGCCACGGTGCGGGCAGTTTGTGAGTAGTAGCGATCACCAATAAAGTCCGGCACCGTAAATTTGCCGAACTTGCGCAAGTAGGGCGCCAGACAGAGGGCGAGCAATACGTAACCGCCCGTCCAGCCCATCAAGTAAACGCTGCCGTCATAGCCGATAAAGGAAATAATCCCGGCCATGGAAATAAATGAAGCCGCCGACATCCAGTCGGCCGCCGTTGCCATGCCATTGAGCACAGGGTGAACGCCGCCCCCGGCTACATAAAACTCACCGGTGCTATTGGCTTGGGTGCGCAGGGCGATGTAGATATACAGTAAAAAACTAAGACCGACGATAATGATAGTTAAGGCTTGAACTGACACGGGCTACTCTCCGTCTTCTTGAACGTTATATTTTTTATCGATTTTGTTCATTTTCCAGACGTAGAAAAAAATCAACATAACAAATATATAAATAGAGCCCTGTTGTGCGAACCAGAAGCCCAATTTAAATCCGCCGATACGGATCTGATTGAGTTGTTCGACAAAAAGAATGCCGGCACCGAAAGAAACCACGAACCAGATGGTCAGCAGAATAATGAGAAGTCTGAGGTTTTCGCGCCAATAAGCTTTGGCAGCGTCTTGATTTTGAAACGACATAGGGCCTCATTTATTGTTAGTGTTGGCGAAGTTCCTGGTGCGCTGGCAGCAGGAAGTCGGTCCATGTAGGCAGTTGTTTGAGCGGCTAATATAAAGGATTACCATCACTTGTACACTAGTGGCACAAGAAGTTTTTAGGGGAGATTTAGATCCAGCCTTTCTGCCGGGCGATGCGCGCCGCATCAACGCGGTTGACGGCATGCAATTTGGCAATCGCGTCGGAGAGATAATTGCGCACGGTGCCGTCGGACAGGCAGAGGATGGTGGCAATTTCGGCGGTCGTTTTACCTTCGGAGGCCAGGCGCAGTGCGCGGCGCTCTTTGTCATTGAGCGGATCGCGCTCGCCCAGCGCCATCAGCGCCAGTTCACCATCAATAACGCGTTTGCCGTCCATGATGCGATAGAGCGCCTGGATCAGCTCTGCGGAGGGAGCGTCTTTCAGCAGAAAGCCTTCGATACCCATATCAATGGCGCGACGGATATAACCGGCCCGGCCAAACGTGGTGATAATAATGACCCGCGTAGACGAACTCCGCTGCTTTAACCATTGCGCCAGTTCCAGACCGCTGAGACCGGGCATCTCAATATCCGTGAGCAATACATCAAACGATTGCTCGCGCAATAAGGCCAAGGCTTGGTTGCCATCTTCGGCTTGGGTAATCGAAAAATTCGGCTCCATGCCCAAGAGGGCGGCGAGGGCGCCGCGCACCATTGCCTGATCTTCGGCCAGCAAAATATTCATGCGGCGGGCTCCGGGGCGGGCAAGGCGATAATAAAACGGCAACCCTGGGTGACATCGCTATGGAGCTCGCCCGCAAGTGCTTGCAGACGTTCTTTAACACCCGACAAACCGTTGCCGGGGGTGATTGCAGTGGTAACGCCATTGTCTTTAACGCTGATGTGCAGGTGTTCATCGGTGTGATCAAAATGCAGGTGGCAGTGGTTGCCATTGGAGTGCCGCAGAATATTGGTGGTGAGTTCGGTCAGGGCGAGTATCACGGCGGTTTCTACTTGTGGTGAAAGGTGCGGAAACTCACCGGTTACTTCCACAGTGAAGCCCTTTTC
Source organism: uncultured Cellvibrionaceae bacterium (assembly GCA_964440135.1). Taxonomy (GTDB): domain Bacteria; phylum Pseudomonadota; class Gammaproteobacteria; order Pseudomonadales; family Cellvibrionaceae; genus Cellvibrio. Next base: position 41,664 of record CAYTQQ010000005.1, read on the forward strand.
ACGCAGCTTTTCACACAACTGAAAAACCTCGCCAGACAGCCCGCGATGTTTGTAACCTGATACGGTTTGGCGCACCAGTCCCAGACTTTCCCGGGCAATGTGATGCAGTTCTTTCATGTGCTGCTGGGCGGCGGCGGCATTGTCCTGCTGGAGCAGCTTGTCTGCCAGTTCCGCCTTAAGCACGACAGTCGATAACGTATGGCCGAGAATATCGTGCAGATCGCGGGCGATGCGCTCCCGCTCAGCGATCATCGCCAGCTGTCGAATTTCCTGATGGCTTTGTTGCTCGCGCATCTTCGAGATATAGCGCACACGTTCAATAATGCCGACCATGCCAATGGTAACCAGGCCGGTAATGCCGGGAAATAAAAAGTAGGGAATGGGATAGTTGTTAATAAAGGTGAGCGCAATCACCAGAACAATTAAAACGGATAGCCAGGCGCAAAATAAACGGGCCCCAAAACAAAAGCCGATAAAAAAACCGATGTAGGGAAAAAAGGAACTGGCTCCAGAGGTCACCAAGGAGGCGAGCGAGGTAAAGACAATCAGCCCGACAATGGGCTGCCATACCCGGGCACGGGTGGAGATAGTAATGAGGTAGCAGAGGCCCAAAAACCCCAGGTAGATCAAGACGATCAAGCTGTGTTTAAGCCAGCTAAACGGGGTATAAATCGCCGGAATAAAATAATACAGGCTGAAAATCCACCAGATCCACTGATGGCGTTGATAATCTGGAGCCTCGCTGAGTTTGAGTGAGCGACCGACGCTATTGGAATTCATTGCTTACGCCACTGTATGCCAAGAACTAAACAGACCTCATTCTGGCGTAGATGCACCGTGGTGAACAAGGGAGAAAGAGCGCAAAGCGCCATGACAAATGTCACCATTTGCAGGAGGTACAGGTGCTTGCTTGCCATTAACCGCGAGCTTCTGGAGAAGGTGAATGGTTGGGGCGAGTAGCGTCCAGCATCCATCAAGGACTTATCAGCCCAAGGAAATCCTCAGCGTAATAAATGGAAAGAATTGTTAAAAACTGATTTGTTGCTCGCACTGAGGGTGCGCACCTGATTTATTGATGGTGAGGGTAGTCGGCTCTGGCTCGCGTTGGAGGCAACGTCGGTTAGTTCATGTTGCCCTTTAAAGCACAGTTCACACACTAAAATTAAAAGCTTGTAGCCGTACCTGGCTCGCTAATATTGAGACGCGTTATGAGATTCTCCCTTCTGTTCGTTCTCGCCCTGGTGGCCGCAAGTGCCAGTGCTCGTCAGCCCACCAGTATCATCTTCTTTGTCGGTGACGGTATGGCTCCGGCCTATACCTCGGCGTATCGTTACTTTGTTGACGATCCCGCAACGCCTCATGCCGACACCACTATTTTTGACGAATTGTTAGTGGGCATGGCGCGCACCTATCCCGATGACGACACTTGGGTAACTGACTCAGCGGCTTCAGCTACGGCCTTGGCCAGTGGGGTTAAAACCTTTAACGGCGCCATTGGGGTGGGCCCGGATCGTCAGCCGCTGGCCTCGATTCTGGAGCAGGCGAAAAAGCGCGGCTATCGCACCGGTGTGGTGGCGACCAGCACCATTAACCATGCCACTCCGGCCAGCTTTATTGCGCACGTTAACAGCCGTCAGGACTATGATGAGATCGCCGATCAATACATCGACAGCCACATCAACGGCAAACCAAAAGTAGATCTGCTTTTCGGTGGCGGTCGTAAATATTTTGTGCGTAACGACCGCAACATCGCCCAGGAATTTCAAGCTGCAGGCTATCAGTACATCACGGAGTTGGACGCGCTGCCCCAAGTCAACCAATTGCCTGCGTTAGGTTTGTTTGCCGATGAGGGGATGACCGCCGCACTCAACAGCGAGCATCCGCTCAGATTAGCGGCTATGACCGAGAAGGCTCTATCGCTGTTAAATAAAAAGCCGTTTTTCCTGTTGGTTGAAGCCAGTCAAATTGACTGGTGTGGTCACGCCAATGACATCGCTTGCGCAATGGCAGAAATGCACGATGCTGCTGCCACCCTGGAGCTGTTGCGCGACTACATCAAGAAACACCCCAATACTATTCTGGTGGCAACCGCAGACCACGGTACCGGTGGTTTATCCATCGGGGCGAACAACCAATACAACTGGAAGCCGCAGGTGATCAGAAATATCAAGGCAACGGTTCCGCGTATTGCTGAGCAGCTGTTAGCCAATTCATCCAGTTGGCAGCAAGAGTGGCAACGCTTGACCGCCATTGATCTGACAGAACAAGAGGTCGGTGAATTTCAGCAGCAGATAAGCGCGGCTTCCAGTGATTCCGCAAAAGCCAGGGACGCACTTACCGCCTTGGCCTTAGGCGTAATCAATGAGCGCAGCCACACCGGCTGGACCACGAAAGGTCATACCGGTGATGATGTACAAGTATTCAGCTACGGCAAGCGCAGCAAAGATTTTGCCGGCAATCTGAATAACACGGATCTGGCTAAAAAACTGCTCCGCTATTTGCCACGGAAATAACGTTGTCGGCTGCATTTGCCACGGAAATAACGTTGTCGGCTGCTGGATTTATTTGCCAATACATTTACTGCACGAGAAGGTCTTATGAAATTACATCGCTTGCTGCTTGCATTGTTATTGCCGACGCTGCTGATTGGCTGTGCTGCTCAACATAAAAAAACAGCGCCGAGTGAACAGCAGTTGTTGCGCTTATCGTACGTCAGCCAGGTAGACAACCAGCCGCGCGAGTATTTTGTATTTTTACCCAAAGGCTACGCTGATCAACCGGCCACGCAATGGCCGCTGATGATGTTCTTGCACGGCAACGGTGAACGCGGCAATGGTCTGGATGAGTTGGATTATGTGTTGAGTCACGGTCCGCTTTATGAAGCCTGGATTCAGAAAAAAGACTTGCCCTTTGTCATGATCGTGCCGCAGTTGCACATGTTTGATATGGATAAGCGGGTTGATTACATTGCCAAGCGCACGCCAGCGCAAATTCCCCAGCGTCTGGCCGTTGATGTCGCCCCACGGGATACTTTATTCCCTACCGTGGGGCCGATGCGAGCCGGTGAAGAAGTAACGGACATGAGCGCTATTGCGCTCACTCTGCCCGTGGGCTGGGATCAAGCGGAACAGGATCTGCTGGCGATGCTGGACCATGTCGGTAAAGCCTACGCGGTTGACCCACAGCGCGTTTATCTGTCGGGCTTGAGTTACGGGGGTTTTGGTACCTGGTATATGGCGAGCCGTCACCCCGATCGCTTTGCTGCTATCGCGCCGGTGGTCGGTTGGGGTCACCCCGATTTAATGGCGCCTATTGCACAGGCGAAGCTGCCGGTATGGGCCTTTGCCGCCGGTCGCGATACCGCGGTCGATAAGAAGTTTTTCTATGCGGGGCTCAACCGTCTGGAAGAATTATCAACAGCCGAGGTGCGCTTCACGATCCATGAAGATATGGCCCACGATGCCTGGCGGCGCATCTATGCGGGCGATGATTTGTACACTTGGTTATTGAACTATCGGCTGCGCAGCGCCAACTCGCTGTGAAGGCGCTGATCGCTTCGCTAACGCGTGCGTTCAGCGCGTTCAGGTCGGTGCGCGCGATTGGACTGATTAGGCCGATTGGCACGATTGGGGTGAATAGCGCGATGTTCCACCGCCGGGCGCGACGTCCGCTGTAGCCCTTCTGCTCTGTTAGGTTGATCTCGGGTCACCCTCTCGCTGTTCAGGCGATTGGGTCGTTCACGAGCTTCCATTTGACGCGGCGCCCGCTGCTCAGCTGGCTGCGGGTTGCCTTCTAACTGCTTGCGTGGGTGAATCGCTTTGTGGTCCCCATCGGACTGGCTTCGGCGCGGATCAGCCCGCTCGGCGCGCGATGGCCGAGTGGTGTTGTTGCGATCTACGGCAGCGGCCTTAGCGGCCTCACTGCGGCGCGGATTTAGCTGGTGATTGGGCGCAACGCCTGACCGGTGTGCTCGGTCACTTCGATCCTGCAACTGCTCGCGCACGACTTCATGACGCTGGCGCGGGCCAGCACCTGCCGCGTGCTCCTGGCGCCGATGCGTGGGGCGGACACGTTCCTGGTGCGCACTCCGATAATCTGGGCGATTACTGCCAAAATGCTGTTGCGCCCGTTCATTGCGATAAGCGACGCCCCGGCGGTGGACGGGGTTGTGACGCCAGTGGCGCGCACCCTCGTAATGGACAATCGCGCGGCCACTGTGAAAGTGCGGGCGGTGGTGATGGCGATGATGGTCGACATACACCACTTGGCGCCGATGCCAGTGAAAACTGCTGAAGTAAAAACTGCTGCCGATATGAATGCGCGGGCCCCAATAAAAGCCATGCACGAAGGTGTAATGGGCGGGGTAGTGCCAGTAAATCGGCGGATAGTCATCCCACCACCAGCGGCCATAGACCACGCGCGTGTCGTACACCGGGACATAAACGATGCGTTCCTGGGCCGGCTCGATAATGATAATTTCTTTTTCCCGCTGCACCCGCAAATGCTCCACACGATCCAGGTTGCCCGATGCATAAGCATGGTTGCGCAACCGCTGAATCGCATCCATGACTTCCGCTTCGTCATCCAGAAAAGCATCCCCCAGTTTCTGCGTCCACGCCAGGTCGTCGCTCATCCGCTCCAGAATCTGGGGGAAGGCAACCAGGGCTTTTACACTCGGATCCCAATCCTGTGCATCGGCTGCCGCCACAGCAACCTCGGCTTCCAGCCCGGGGTTATCCCGCACCCAGCGGTCGGCCTGAACAACTTCCAGCGGATAAGTAGCCGCAATCAGTACATGGGACAAAATCGTGTCCGGATAAAGCGCAATCGGCGCGAGCATCTGATCCAGCTCGGCTGGCGTGAAATCCTGTGGCTCGGCTTTGGCGAGGGATGTTCCACTGGCCAGCGATAGCGCTGCCAACAGTGCCAGTGAGTAGCGCATAAGAATCTGGTGGAGTTTTTTCATAGTGGCAATCTCTGAATGTCGCCTCTAAGGTTCGGGCATTGCCCGGTGTGGAAATCGCTCAGGAGCTGCGAGTTTTTACGGTAACAGCTTCTTTATACGCGGGCGAGACTTAACCCAATCTGAACTGGTGTCCGTTGGACTCCATCTGCACCGACAAGTTACCCAAATGACGTTCATTTCCTTTCGCGGTGAAACTTGCACCCGGTATCACTAACTTATATTGACTAATAGCCAGCGCCCTTGATAATGGCGGCCTTAAATTGATTTCCGCAGTGAGTAATGCATGATTGATGTCAGCTTCCAGCTCAAGGGCAGTGCTATTTCGGTGGTGGTGCTGGCCCTGATTCATTATGACCCGGCCGCACTGGCGCAGGAACTACAAGAAAAAATTGACCAGGCGCCCCAGTTCTTTTTTAACTCTCCCGTTCTGATTAATTTAGAAAAGCTCGAACAAAGTGATGCGAGTATCGCAGCGCTGCAGGACCTGGCGCCGCTCCTGGCGATCTGCCGTAAGCTGGGACTGCAACCTTTAGGTTTTACCGCGGTGCCTGATGCCTTGCTGCCAGCGGTGCAGGCCACAGGCTTGGCACTCTTGCCCCGCCCCGGCGAGCGCGCCTTGAAAATGCCTGAGCCGGAAGTACAACCGCAACGTGACGACGCCGCAGAACCCCAGATTCTGGTCGAAACGGTGGTCGAGGAGCGCCTGGTGCAGCGCGTGAGTAAATTGATTACCCGCCCCATCCGCTCCGGCCAACAAATTTACGCCGAAGGAGCGGATCTGATCGTTATGTCGCAAGTCAGTGAAGGCGCTGAAGTGCTGGCAGACGGGCATATCCATATTTATGGTGCCTTGCGGGGACGGGCGCTGGCCGGCGTGCGCGGCGATGATAGCGCGCGTATTTTCTGTCAGAACCTCGAAGCCGAATTGGTGTCTGTTGCGGGAAACTTTTTACTGCGCGACGCGTTTGCCGATGATGTACTGAAAAAGCCGGTGCAGATTTATATGTCTGGTGAAAATTTGCTGGTGGAAAAACTGCTGTCCTGATCCACCATACCCCCGGCTTACACATGGATAGCCATGACCCGGCCGGGTAATTATTGAATGAATACATTATTTAAAGGAGCTGACCTTGGCGAAAATTATCGTAGTAACTTCTGGTAAAGGTGGAGTGGGTAAAACCACCAGCAGCGCGGCAATCAGTACAGGCCTTGCCCTGCGCGGTCACAAAACCGCGGTAATCGATTTTGACGTGGGGTTGCGTAACCTGGATTTGATCATGGGCTGTGAGCGCCGTGTGGTGTACGACTTCGTTAACGTGATCCGCGGTGAAGCGACGTTGAATCAAGCCCTGATTAAAGATAAGCGCACCGAAGGCCTGTACATTCTGCCGGCTTCACAGACCCGCGATAAAGACGCCTTGACCCCTGAAGGGGTAGAAAAAGTGCTGAACGATCTGGCAAAAGATTTTGAATACATCGTGTGCGACTCGCCCGCCGGGATTGAAAAGGGCGCGCAAATGGCACTTTATTTTGCTGACATTGCCATCGTGGTTACCAACCCGGAAGTGTCTTCCGTGCGTGACTCCGACCGCATCCTCGGTATTCTGCAAAGCAAATCACGGCGCGCTGAGCGCGGCGAAGACCCGGTGGTCGAACACCTGCTGCTGACGCGTTACAACGCTGAGCGGGTAGAAAAAGGTGAAATGCTAAGCGTTACCGACGTGGAAGAAATTTTGGCGATTCCGCTGTTGGGCGTGATTCCGGAATCTGAAGCGGTGCTCAAAGCGTCCAACCAGGGCTTACCGGTGATTCTCGATGCGGAAACCCAGGCTGGTCAGGCTTACAATGATGCCGTCGATCGTCTGCTGGGCAAGGATGTGCCACATCGTTTTCTTGAGGTGCAAAAGAAAAACTTTCTCAAGCGTTTGCTGGGAGGTAAGTAATGAGTATTTTTGATTATTTCCGCAAGAAAGCGGCGGTTTCGTCGGCGTCACTGGCCAAGGAGCGATTGCAAATTATCGTGGCCCACGAGCGCACCAAGCGCAACCGCAATCAGCCCGATTATTTGCCGCAGATGCAGCAGGAAATTATTGACGTGATTCGCAAATACATCAGCATCAATTCTGATCAAGTCGTTGTGAATCTGGATGATTCCGATAATTGCTCGGTGTTGGAGCTGAACATCACCCTGCCCGAATAAGCCGCGCCCAACATGCCCACGCGTAACGCCGATACGGTGATCGTGCTCGACTTTGAAACCAGTGGCCTGTCACCCGATCATGGCGACCGAGCCATTGAAATCGGTGCGGTGATGATTGAGCGGGGTGTTGTTACTGATCGCTTTCACAGCCTGATGAATCCCGGTATGCGCATCAGCTCGTTTATCGAGGGTTACACCGGGATCACCAATGCCATGCTGCAAGACGCACCGCCGGCCGCAAAAGTGATGGCGGAGTTCAGTGATTTTGTAGCAGGGCATAATCTGGTTGCGCACAATGCTTCGTTTGACCAGCGTTTCCTGCGGGCCGAGGCGCGCCGGATTCACCAGCACTGCAACAACGCATTTTCCTGTTCAATGCTGGCGGCGCGGCGGGTCTATCAGTTAGCGCCCAATCATACGCTCGGCGGGTTGGTAGAATTTAAAAGAATCGCGCACGAGGGTGTGTTTCACCGAGCGCTGGCCGATGCCGAAATGACCGCCAAGCTATGGTTGGCGATGTTAGAGGATATTGCCCAACACCACGGCGCCAGCGGTTTATCCTTTGCTGCCATGCAAAAACTAACCACCATTCCCAAACGCTCAGTCAGCCATTTCTTTAAACAGCTGGGGGCACAGCAGGCGCAATAGTGCTGTTTTTTTAAGCTGATCAGCGCCCGCATTTCACGTTATTTTTCGCCTGATTTCGCGGTCTTTTGGGTTGTACTTCGTCCTCATATTAGCCGCCGGCTTCACTTATGCGGGGTTTCCGCCGGGCGTAACGGGGCTTACGCAGGCAGATGCCATCTTGAAGCGAATTCCAGTTCTGCTTGAGTTTTTTGCATGGCAGGCGTTTGGCCGAATGGTGTACAATCCGCGCCTATTCCGCTTCCCCGTAAACCAAACAGCCGCGTTCCCGCTGCTGGCCGCTTAGGACTCCTGCAATGTTTGATAAAAACCAAACTATCGCTTCGTTTGACCCCGAGATTTGGGCCTCCATTCAGAATGAAGGTCGTCGTCAGGAAGAGCATATCGAGCTGATTGCCTCTGAAAACTACACCAGCCCGCTGGTGATGGCTGCCCAAGGCACCAAGCTGACCAACAAATATGCTGAAGGTTACCCAGGCAAGCGTTATTACGGTGGTTGTGAATACGTTGACCAAAGCGAGTCGCTGGCCATCGAGCGCGCCAAACAATTATTCGGTGCCGATTACGCCAACGTCCAGCCGCACTCAGGTTCGCAGGCTAACCAGGCGGTTTACGCTGCGCTCTGCTCGCCGGGTGACACTATTCTGGGCATGAGCCTGGCCCATGGTGGTCACCTGACCCACGGTGCCAAAGTGAGTTCTTCGGGCAAGTATTACAACGCTATCCAGTACGGCCTGAACCCGGAAACCGGTTTGATCGATTATGACGAAGTTGAGCGTCTGGCCGTGGAGCACAAACCTAAAGTGGTGGTTGCTGGTTTCTCTGCCTACTCACAAGTTGTCGACTGGCAACGCTTCCGTGAAATTGCTGACAAGGTAGGGGCTTACCTGTTTGTCGATATGGCGCACGTCGCCGGTCTGGTGGCTGCAGGTTTGTATCCCAACCCGGTGCAAATCGCGGACGTCACCACGACCACTACCCATAAAACGCTGCGCGGTCCGCGTGGTGGTTTGATTCTGGCCAAAGCCAACGAAGAGATTGAGAAAAAGCTCAATTCAGCCGTATTCCCCGGTGGTCAGGGTGGTCCGTTGATGCACGTCATCGCGGCCAAGGCAATTTGTTTCAAAGAAGCTATGACGCCCGAATACAAAGAGTACCAGGCGCAGGTTGCTAAGAACGCTAAAGCCATGGCGAAGACCTTTATCGAGCGCGGTATCAATATCGTGTCTGGCGGTACCGAAAACCACCTGATGCTGGTTGATTTGATCGGCAAGCCTTACAGCGGTAAAGACGCGGATGAAGCGCTGGGTCGCGCTCACATTACCGTGAACAAAAATGCGGTTCCTAACGATCCACGTTCGCCGTTTGTGACGTCCGGTATTCGTGTGGGTACGCCAGCCATCACCACCCGTGGTTTCGGTGAAGCCGAATCGGCAGAGCTGGCGGGCTGGATCTGCGATATTTTTGATGCGCTTGAAACCGACAATGCGGACGCTGTGATCGACGCTGTAAAAGCCAAAGTGGCGGAAGTGTGCAAGCGCTTCCCGGTCTACGCTGACTAAGCTTACCGGACGAGTGAAAGCTGCCCAGGTTGAGCGTGGGCAGCTGGTTTTTCAGTGAAATAACACGTTGTGTTTATACAGGAGCCCAGGGAAGGGTTTTCTTTTGCTGGTTAATTTTTTGTCGCATCTAAACCGCTTTTCTATCTATATATTTATTCGTATCTATACATTTATTCGTATCTATACATTTATTCGCATCCAGACA
>CAYTQQ010000005.1:51341-69564 GCA_964440135.1 uncultured Cellvibrionaceae bacterium
ATTTATTCGTATCTATACATTTATTCGTATCTATACATTTATTCGCATCCAGACACCTGCTCGAATGTAAAGACTTACTCAAAGTTAAAAACCTACGCAAATTTAAGACCTGCTCGAATCTAAACGATTGCTCTAAGCGAATCTTCCTAAGGATTTTCCAATCTAAGTTTTCCTTACTCAAGTAGCAGTGACTTGCTATTGGCCTCGGAGAATTTCCCTTCATTGATTTATCTTTAGCTCGTTATCCCTTATTTCTACATCCCCCTTTCTACATCTCTTTTTGCGCCTCTTTATTTTTTATTCTTGTTATTTTTTATCGCTTGCTGCTGATTTGGGCCCATTTTTTTGCGCCGGTGGTTAAACAACGGTAACTGGTCAGCGATGGATGGGGCGGTGAGAGTGAAGTCTCCCTGTGCAGCCGCGAGCAGATGGATCGCGGCTGCACAGGGTCTGGCGGTTTACTGGCATTCAAAAGTGCCAGCGCCAGATTTATCGTCAGCAGCACGATAAGACAAGAGCTTTGGATAAGCACACAGCGGGCGTTCTATTCCCGGCCAGGGTGTGGACGGCCCAGCAGTAGCCAGAATGCTATCGGGAGCGGAGCCTTGTTCGGCCCACGCCAGCAAAGCCGAGAACGCATCAAATTGATCTGTCGCCGGGCCGCCCTGGCAATGTCCCATACCCGGTACCGGGAAGAGTCGGGCAAACTCCTGGGCTTTGCCGTCATAGCGCGCATCCACCTGATTCCACCAGGCAATGGTGTCGTTCACGGAAAAGACCGGATCTGATACGCCGTGAGCGACCAACAGCTTGCCACCGCGCGCTTTGAATTTATCCAGGTTGGGGGAGGTCGCGTCCATTAAATCCCAGGCGGATTCTGGAAAATCTTTGTGGGTGGCAAAAATAACGGCCGCATCGCGCTCGAAATTAAATTCGCGCTGCTGACGTAATAATTTATCGCCTGAGGTTTCTACCGCTTGCGGCGGTGTAGAAAAAACGGATGCCAGTGCCGGCATGCCCAAAATGACGTTGAGCGGAGGCATTTGCGGGTTGCCCAGCTTCCACATACGCCAACCGAAATCGGTGATGCCGGTATCGAAGGGGAAGGCCGCATAAATTGCTTCACCCTGATTATTTTTTGCCCCCGCAAACGATTTTTTGAGCGCTTCAATTTGTGCGCTCGACAGGCAGTGTTGTTCGTCACTGCCTGCGGCGCAGGTGCGTGCCTGCAGCGCCGGGTACACTTTATCGGTAGTGCACGCCGGGAAGTGGTGAATGATGCCGTCTTTCAAGCCATCCAGTTCGTCACAGGCGGCAAGAAAAGCCTCGCTGACGATATGCAGCTGCGCCGGAGAAAAGCTGTTGCCCAGTTGCAGCGCACCGTCTTCTTTGCTCATCAGGCTGGCAAACACTTGCGTATCCCACGCCTGGGCGAGCGCGGCTTTGGGCAGCGAGATGCCGGGGGCGATTGCCGCAATGCCATCAAATAATTCGGGATAGCGCTGGGCGGCAATCATGCCTTCCTGACCACCTTTAGAGCAGCCGTAAAAATAGGATTGTTGCGGTGTTTGGCTGTACCACTGGTTGATCAGTGTGGTCGCCACTTTATGCGTGCTCGGAATTGCCGCATGTGCGTAATTTTTACGTGCTTCAAAATCGAAACCAAACGCCGCTTCACCGCCGCGCGCCGGATCATTATTACTTTTCGCATCATGGCCGGAGTCATGGCTGACCACCGCAAATCCCTTCGCCAGCGCCGGCGCGGAATTACCCAGATGGCCGATAGCATCACCGACATGGCCGTTCAAACCGCCGCCGCCCTGAAACAACAAACGTTGATTCCAATCCATGGGCAGCCGCACATGAAATTTAACCGCGTAAGACTGGCCATCCGCACCGGTGCGTTCACCGTATAGGCCTTGCACCGCACAGTGCGGTGGCAGTGGTGGGCGGTTTTGAGCATCTGGCTCCGCGCCCGATTGCCAGGTTGCGTGGGTAATGCGGAAGGCCGGGTTCTCTTGCTGGGTAGGTAAGTTTGGCAATTGCTCACACCGGCGCTGTGCTTCAGCAGCGGTTGTATTAGGCGTAGCGTAGGTGGTGGCCGATAAACTGATGATTAAGGCAAGAGAGCTTACTTTCAGGCCATTTTTCAGGCCGTCCTTTAGAAAAATACGGTGGTTGTTATTTTGGTGTGCGCCATCGTTGCGGTGAGTCATAAACGCCTCGGAACCAGAAAATTCTGGTGAAGTTATTGTTAGATGAAATGGGCTTTTATATAAAAAGACGGTGATTCTAATCCACAAGTTGCTCCGATGACAGACGGAACTCAGCGCGCTGTTATCGGCGGCGGTGCTTACTGCGATGGATCAGCAGCAGGGCATTTTGGGTGAGCGACAGCGTTAACAGCATCGGTGAAGCACGGGTCATTGGTAGAGGCGCAGTTCTTTTTCAAATTGCTTGTGAAACGCTTTATCGGCCGCATAGTTTTCTGATTTGATTTGCTGCACCCAGGTGTTAAATTTTTCGATATCGCCCGCCGCAAAGTAAGCTTTGGCAAGGCTCCAGGATGACCAAAAATAATGAATATCCCGGGGGTTGTTATTCAGGCTTTTATAGCGCTCGATATATGCGATGCTTTTAGGAATGTCAGTTCCTTCTTTCAGATAAATTTCTCCCGCTTGTAGCGCTGCGTCCACGACGTGCCAGCGATTGTCGTATTGGTATTCGCTGGCGGCGAGAGATTCAAACAGGGGTTTGGCCTGGGTCAGGCGTTCATTGTCGCGATAGAACATGGCGATGGCATATTGGTTTTCGAGGGAGCGAAAGTTTTTTTCTGCCAATGTATTTGCCAGTTTAAGCGCATCATCTTTCTTGCCTTCGCGATGGAGTAAATGCACTTTGTAAGTGTCAGCATGCTCCGGCGAAACTTGTTCGAGGAGCGCCTGATATTCTCTGGCCTTTTCTTTGCTGCCGCCCGCAATTTTTGGGGCCTCAAAATGAAAGGCCATAGCCGCCATTAATGCCCGTGCATTGTGCGGATCTGCTTTGGTGGCTGCTTCATAGGCGGTGCTGCATTCTTTTACCAGTGTGCGGGCTTTGAACAACGAAGCCTCCTGTGCTGCATTGCAATAAATATTACCGGCCAGCCGATACTCTTCAGCGTCGTTGGGTGGTATTTCAAGGCTTGTATCAATGTGCGTTTTTGCGGTGTCCAGCGCGCCGGTTAGCAGCGAGATTTGGGCGAGGTAAATGAGGGCCGAGTTTTTGTTTTCCGGCCGGGAGGTTTGCGCTAAATAATATTGATAGGCGGTGTCATAGCGTCCTTCGAGCAGCGCCGACATGCCGGGGTCATCCGCGGCTGCAGCGGCGATGTGGAGGCTGGTGGTAAAGGCACACAGTAAATATGCCGCGAGCAACGCGCGGGTGCAGGATAAACGAGGGCTGGCCATGAAACGTCCATTTTGATGTTATTTGCAGAGCGAGGTGAGACTTTGGTGGCCGCCATTGGTTCCACGCTCCAGTGAGCTTTAACGTAACGCGGCGGTGCGTACAGTCGGGCTATCCGCTGGGTCGCTGCAGGTTCGTTTGGGGGATCAATCGAGCAGGCGAGAGCGGGATGGTTTAGCGCGCAGGTGTGCCAGCGCCGGCGCAAATTTGGAGGGGGTTCTGAGGGATGCATCGACCACCTAATCCCGAGCGCAAGCGACGCCGTCAGTTGGCGTTGATCAGCAGTTCCGATCTGGCCAGCGATTGCGCCGTCGCTCGGCTGGGTTTATACCAGACCCTGTGGGTTGGCCGCGTCTTTTACCCGCGTGCTGTGTTAATATGCGCGCAATTTTTTCGTTAATGAGACTGCGCCCATGCACTGTCCCTTTTGTAGCGCCGAAGATACCAAGGTCATTGATTCCCGCCTGGTGGCTGAGGGCGACCAGGTGCGCCGGCGACGTGAATGCCTCTCTTGTCATGAACGCTTTACCACCTACGAAATCGCCGAGCTGGTGATGCCACGCATTATCAAACAGGATGGCACACGCCAGCCCTTCGACGAAAACAAACTGCGTGCGGGTTTGTTGCGGGCACTGGAAAAGCGCCCGGTGAGCATCGAGGCGATCGAGCTGGCGATCAACAACATCAAACACTTTTTGCAAGCCACTGGCGAGCGTGAAGTGAAGTCGCTGACGGTGGGTGAAAAGGTGATGGAGCAGCTGCAAAAACTGGATGAGGTCGCCTACGTGCGGTTTGCCTCGGTCTATCGCCGCTTCAAAGACCTGAATGAGTTCCGTCAGGAAATAGACCGTCTCGAACAACAGCCCGACAAATAAACCTATGCCTATTTCTGCTACCGACCATGCGTTTATGGCGCACGCCCTGCGTCTTGCCGAGCGCGGCCTTTACACCACCATGCCCAATCCACGGGTCGGTTGTGTCCTGGTTAAAGACGGCGAGATGATTGCCGAGGGCTGGCACTATCGCGCGGGCGAAGCTCATGCTGAAGTCCACGCCTTACACCAGGCGGGTGAGCAGGCGCGCGGCAGCACCGCTTATGTATCGCTCGAACCCTGTAGTCATTCGGGTAAAACCGGCCCCTGTTGCGACGCCTTGATTGCCGCCGGTGTGGTGCGTGTGGTCTATGCGATGGAAGACCCGAACCCAGCGGTTGCCGGGCGCGGTATTGCACGATTGCAGGCGGCGGGTATTCACACCGCTGGCCCGCTGTTAGAAGAAAGCGCGCGGAGACTCAACCCCGGCTTTATTAAACGCATGGAGCGCAAACGTCCGTTGGTGCGCTGCAAACTGGCGATGAGCCTCGATGGCCGCACCGCGATGGCGAGCGGTGAAAGTAAGTGGATTACGGGTCGCAAAGCGCGTGAAGATGTGCAGCGGCTGCGTGCGCATAGCTGTGCCATTATCAGCGGCGTGGATACCGTCCTGCGGGATAACGCGTCGCTCACTGTGCGCGCCGATGAAGTGCAGCTAGCTAATGCAGAGGATGCAGCTGCACGCCAGCCGCTGCGCGTTATTCTGGACTCCACCCTGCGCTTGAGCCGGCAGTCGGAAATTCTTAATCATCCATCCCCGATCTTGCTGGTTCATAATGGCGCCGCCGAAAATACCGCCGCACTAGCAGGATGGCCCGAGCAGGTAGAATGTCTGGCGTTACCGGACCGGGAAGGGCGGATCGATCTGGACGGATTGCTTGAAGAGCTTGCTCGACGGGAGTGTAATGAGGTGCTGGTTGAAGCTGGCGCCCGGCTGGCCGGTAGTTTTTTGCGGCGCGGCTTGCTGGACGAAGTCATTATCTATATGGCGCCTAAACTGCTGGGCAGTAACGCCCGCCCGCTGTTTGATTTACCCTTGAATACCATGGCCGCCGCGTTGCCACTTAAAATCCAGGACATGCGCGCACTGGGCGACGACTGGCGCATTACCCTGATACCGGATATGGAACATTAGTCCGGTTTATTTATACCTGTAATCTGAGGTTGGCAAATTTTTATGTTTACCGGAATCATTGAAGCTGTTGGCACCGTTACGAGCATCCTGCCCAAGCAGGGTGATTTACGGTTGCGTATTGCGACCGGTCAATTGAATCTTGCCGATGTTCAGCTGGGCGATTCAATTGCGACCAATGGGGTCTGCCTGACGGTGGTGGAGTTACCCGGCGATGGATACTGGGCTGATGTCTCGCGCGAGACGCTGGAAAATACCACCATTCCCCAGTGGAAGATCGGTCAGGCGGTTAATCTGGAAAAAGCTTTGACCCCGCAAACCCGTTTGGGTGGTCATCTGGTCAGCGGCCACGTGGATGCGGTGGGCGACGTTGTTGAGCGGCACAGCGACGCGCGCTCGGAACGTTTTCGTCTGCGGGCGCCGAAAGCCGTGGCAAAATATATTGCCCACAAAGGGTCGATTACTGTCGATGGCACCAGCCTCACAGTGAACCAGGTTGATGGCGCTGAGTTTGAATTGAATATTGTCCCGCACACCCTTAAGTGCACCATTATGGACAGCTATAAACCCGGCACGCGGGTCAATCTGGAAGTGGATCTGCTGGCGCGCTATATCGAACGTTTAATGCTGGGTGACAAGGCCGCAGAGCCGGCAGCAGCGGGCGGCATTACCCTCGACTTTTTAAATCAGCACGGCTTTGTATAGCCGCGCCTTATTATTTTTATCATCATCAGCATTTTGATTAGAGACACACTATGCAGCTGAACACGGTTGAAGAACTCATCGAAGATTTACGTCAGGGCAAAATGATTGTGCTCATGGATGATGAAGATCGTGAAAACGAAGGTGATCTGATCATGGTCGCGGAGCTGGTGCGCCCCGAAGATATTAATTTTATGGCGACTCACGCGCGCGGACTGATTTGTCTGCCGTTGACCGCCGAGCGCTGTGAACAGCTGGACTTGCCCCTGATGGTGCGCGATAACAAATCATCCTTCGCGACAAATTTTACGGTGTCCATCGAAGCCGCCACCGGTGTCACTACCGGTATTTCTGCGGCGGATCGTGCGCGTACCATTCATGCGGCGGTAAATCCCGAAGCGAAACCAGCCGACATTGTGCAGCCCGGACACATCTTCCCGCTGATTGCGCAGCCTGGCGGTGTTCTAAGCCGGGCCGGACATACCGAAGCGGCCTGTGATCTGGCGAAACTTGCAGGCCATTCTCCCGCCGGGGTGCTGGTAGAAATCATGAACGAAGACGGCAGCATGGCGCGACGTCCCGATCTGGAAAAGTTTGCGCACAAACACGGACTTAAAATCGGCACCATCGCTGAACTGATTCACTATCGCAACCTTAAAGAAAAAACCGTTGAGTGCATCAACACCCGTCAGGTAGAAACCCTGTTCGGTCCGTTCGAATTGCGCACCTATCGCGATATGGCCCGCGGCGACTTGCACTTTGTCATGGTCAAGGGCGAGATCAATCCCGACGCGCCGACCCTGGTGCGCGTGCATGTAATGGATATCGCGCGCGACGTCCTGTCGATCAAACGCGGTGCGCCCGATGATGCGCCGGTGTGGACCTATCACCAGGCGTTGGAGCGCGTGAGCAAAGAGGGCGGTGTAGTGCTGCTACTTTGTCACGATGAAACTACGCAACACGTGGATGAGAGCATCGACTGGTTGATCTCGGGCCGTCAGCAGCGTCCGAACAGTGACGTGTTGTACAAGCAGGTGGGCACCGGCTCGCAGATTTTGCGCGATCTCGGTGTCGGAAAAATGCGCGTGATGTCGGTGCCTATGCGCTATTCCGCATTGTCCGGTTTTGATTTAGAAGTGGTTGAGTATGTTTGTCCCCCAGGAGCCTCGGAAAATTAATGGGTTCACTCCCGCAGTCAGCGAGTTGAATTTTCCGAGACGCCGTCATTGATGAGAACAGATTATGAGTAACATTAAAGTAATTGAAGGTGATTTTTCTGCAAGTCAGGGTAAGTACGCATTAATCGTCAGCCGCTGGAACAGCTTTGTGGTTGAGAGCCTGAAAGACGGTGCGCTCGATACCTTGCGTCGTCACGGTATTAAAGACGAAAACATCACTATTTATTATGCGCCTGGCGCGTTTGAATTTCCGGTCGTGGCGCAGCGGATTGCGGCCAAAAAAGAATTTGATGCAATCATCGCCTTAGGTGCCGTTATCCGTGGTGGTACTCCGCACTTTGATTACGTTGCCGGCGAATGCACCAAGGGATTGGCGCAAGTGTCGCTCAGCGAAGGTGTGCCCATTACGTTTGGGGTTCTGACAGTAGATTCCATTGAACAGGCCATCGAGCGCTCGGGTACCAAAGCGGGTAACAAAGGCGTTGAAGCGGCGGCAACGGCGCTCGAAATGGTCTCTCTGCTCGGCCGGATTTAACGCTGCTGCGCATCTGCGCGTAATCGGCGTGGGTGAACCACAACAGCGCACGCCGATTTTATATGTTCTCTTGCGGGTAAATGTTCATGAATGATTCACCACGTGCAGCCGCACAAAAAGGTGCTACTGCCGCCACCCGGCGCATGGCGCGTCACTATGCGATGCAGGCCCTGTATCAATGGCAGATGGCGGGTGCCAGCATCAACGCCATTGAAGCCGAATTCCGCACCGATAACGATATGAAGAATGTCGACATCGACTATTTTCAGGACATTATTCACGGTGTGCCTAAACATCTTTCAGATATCGAAGCCACCTTCGCGCCGTTTCTGGTTGATCGCGGCCTGCACGAATTGGATCCGGTCACAGAAGCGCTGCTGCGCATGGCGTGTTACGAATTTAAAACGCGTCTGGACGTGCCTTACAAAGTGGTGATTAACGAGGCGGTGGCATTGGCCAAAAAATTCGGCGCTGAAGACAGCCATAAATTTATCAATGGCGTGCTGGATAAAACCGCTGCAGTGACGCGCGCGATTGAAGTCAATGCTGAGCGCGGCCGCCGTTAATCCATGACGGTACCAGCGGCTACCAGCATGCACGAGTTTGAATTAATCCGTCGTTTTTTTCAGCGCGAGCAAGCTGAAACGGCAGCTACCGATGTCATCCTGGGCATTGGCGATGACGCGGCGCTGCTGCAGTTGCCCGCCGGCCAACAATTGGCGGTATCCGTCGATACGCTGGTGGCGGGGGTACACTTTCCACTTGCGGGCGATGCCGAAGCCATTGCCGAGCGCGCCCTGCGCGTTAACCTCAGTGACTTGGCCGCCATGGGGGCGGAGCCTAAATGGTTTACGCTCGCGCTCACTCTGCCGGACGTCAGCGAAGACTGGCTGCGTGCTTTCAGTCGCGGTTTGTTTCGCGCCGCGGCAGCATTTGATTGCACGCTGGTGGGTGGTGATACCACCGCCGGTCCGCTGAGCATCACCATTCAGGTGATGGGCGCGGTCACTCCTCACCTGGCGTTACGTCGCGATGGGGCGAGCCCCGGCGATTATATTTTAGTGACCCATTATCTGGGGGATGGCGCGGCCGCGCTGGCGGTGCTTGAACAGCGGTTAACACTGAGTGACGAGCACCAACACTATCTGCGTGAGCGTTTTTATCAACCGCAACCACGGTTGCCGGAAGCGCGACTGATTCGCGGTCTGGCGAGTGCGGCATTGGATATCTCCGACGGTCTGGTGGCCGACTTGGGGCACATCTGTCGCGCGAGTGATCTTGCCGCCATTATTTACGTCGAAGATCTGCCGCTGTCGCCAGCGTTGCTGGCGCTTGATGATCTGGCGCAAGCACGGCGCTGGGCCTTGAGCGGCGGAGACGATTATGAATTGTGTTTTACCGTTGGGGCAGAGCAGATGTCTGACATTGCACGCCTTATTGCCGAAGGAAAACTGCGCGCCACGGTCATCGGAAAAATGGTAGCGGGTAATGGCGTGTATTGTGAATTAGAGGGTGAGCCCTTCACTCTCGACCACACTGGCTACCAACACTTTTCCTCATCACCAGGGACCCGAACGGATACAGGAATTTATGACCAAGACGCCCTTAGCTAACCCGGATTTAAAAGCATTGCTGACCAACCCCAACCATTTTTTTGCGTTTGGTTTTGGCAGTGGCCTGGCGCGCCGGGCGCCCGGTACCGTTGGTACCTTAGTAGCGCTGCCGATTTTCTGGCTGATTCAGGATTTATCCTGGCCCTTATACCTGAGTTGGCTGGTGGTGACTTTTGCCCTCGGGGTCTACTGGTGCGACCGCAGCTCAAAGGCGCTGGGGGTGCACGATCACGGCGGCATTGTGTGGGATGAAATGGTCGGCTACTGGCTGACCATGTTTCTTGCACCGGCAGGTTTGCTGTGGATGCTGATTGGCTTCGTGCTCTTCCGGTTTTTCGACATTCTTAAACCCTGGCCCATCGGCTTTGTGGATCGCAAGGTCGGCGGCGGCTTTGGCATTATGATCGATGATATTTTGGCCGCCGTTTATGCCTGGGTGGTATTACAACTGCTGGCCTGGGTTATCTAGCGTCGGCCCGGGGTGTGACAGGGAAGCAACCAATGCTCAAGAAAATCGTGTGTGTGGTTTTACTGGTGTGGGCCCCCGCACTGGCCGCACTGGATATTGAAGTCGCCATGCTCGCCAACGGCAGCGCCTTGCTGAACATCGATGGCAAGCAGCGTTTTTTGCGTGCTGGCGCCCGCAGTCCGGAAGGTGTGTTGCTGGTGTCCGCCGATCAGCAGGCGGCAGTTATTGAATGGGAGGGAGCACGCCGCAGTCTGGGGCTCAATAAGCGGATTTCTGCGGCGTTTGCAGCACCGGCTAAAACCGAAGTGCGCATTGCCAGCGGGCGCGGTGGCCACTATGTCACACCGGGGCGTATCAACGGTTTACCGGTGACGTTTATGGTCGATACCGGGGCGTCTATTGTGGCCCTGAATTATCTCGAAGCGGAACGCCTCGGGATTGACTACCGCGCGGGTACACCCATTACCGTGAATACCGCCAATGGCATAGCCAAGGCGTTCCGGGTAGTGTTGAACAGCGTCGCGGTAGGCAATATTGAGTTGCATCAGGTGCCGGCTGCGGTCAGCACCACCGCGTCGCCCTCGACGATTTTGCTGGGGAACAGTTATCTGAGTAAGGTAGATCTGCGGGTAGAGAGTGGTGTGCTCCTGCTGCAGGCAAAGCATTAACAAGTGGTGCTGTTATTTGTGGCGCACCGACACAGTCAGTGAAAACTGCAGTGATTGAGGCAGAGTTTTCTGCGCTATTGGTCGTTTGGCAACGGCATCAGTGAGGTTATTGTGACCGTCCGTTTTATTGAATCTTCAAAATTGCCGACCCCTTGGGGCATGTTTGTTATGCACGGCTTTGCCGACGATGCTTCTGAAAAAGAGCATCTGGTATTAACCATGGGTGATATCGGTGGCGATGAGCCTGTTTTGGCCCGCGTCCATTCTGAATGTCTGACGGGTGATGCGCTGTTCAGCCTGCGCTGCGATTGTGGCCCGCAATTGCAATCCGCCATGCACAAGATCGCGCTGGAAGGTCGGGGCGCGATTTTCTATCTGCGGCAAGAAGGCCGCGGCATTGGCCTGCTGAATAAAATCAAAGCCTATAAATTACAGGACTGCGGAGCGGATACAGTCGAGGCCAATGAACGCCTGGGCTTTGGTGCGGATATGCGCGATTACAGTGTGCTGCATCAGATGCTCGAACATCTGCAGATTAAATCGCTGCGCCTGCTGACCAACAATCCGCGTAAGGTAAAAGCCCTGCAGGATATGGGCATTGAGGTTACCGAGCGTTTGTCCCATCAAACCGGACGCAATCCGCACAACGCCAAATACCTGCAAACCAAACAGGGTAAACTCGGGCATCTGTTTGATCTGGTTGACGATACGGCGGGCGACCTGACCGACGATAAACAAAAGCCCGATCCGCACCACCCTTGATTTCAATTTTTAACATCGGATTTGATTCATGAGTATTAACATAGCAATTAGCGGTGCTGCGGGCCGTATGGGTAAAGCATTGATTGAGGCGGTCACCGTCAGTGGTGCAAACCTGGTGGCCGCCATTGTGCGCCCCGAGAGTTCACTGGTCGGAGCGGACGTCGGCGAGCTGGCCGGTATTGGCAAAAACGGCCTGACGGTGGTGGGCGCGCTTGAAGAAGTCCTTGACCAGTTTGATGTCTTGATTGATTTCAGCTCGCCCGCAGCGACTTTGCACAATGCCGCTCTGTGCGCGCGCCACGGCAAAGGGATGGTGATTGGCACCACCGGTTTTAATGCCGAAGAGAAAACCGCGTTGCTGGCTTATCAGCAGCAGATTCCGCTGTGTCTGTCAGCCAACTTCAGCACCGGTGTTAACCTGTGTTTTAAATTGCTGGATATTGCCGCGCGGGTACTCGGTGACGAGGTTGATATTGAAGTGTATGAGGCTCACCACCGCCATAAAGTCGATGCGCCTTCGGGCACCGCCTTGCGGATGGGCGAGGTGCTCGCCAATGCATTAGACCGGGAGCTGGATAAGGTTGCGGTCTACGGGCGTGAGGGACAGACCGGTGCGCGGGCGCGGGACACCATCGGCTTTGCGACCGTGCGCGGTGGCGATGTGGTGGGTGATCACACGGTTATGTTTATGGCCGATGGTGAGCGTGTTGAAATCACGCATAAAGCCTCCAGCCGGATGGCTTTTGCGCGCGGCGCCGTACGCGCTGCCCAGTGGCTGCATCAGCACAAAACGGGATTGTTTGATATGCAGGACGTACTGGGCTTGCGCGAATAAAACCCCGGTCGACCGGGTGCGCTGTGTCATCAGCACCTTCGGCCATCAGTAGGGCGCCATTAGCAGGAACGGCGTAATCACATAAAGTATTGGCGGCAGGTTTGCATTGACACAGTGGTCTATGCCACACAGAATCGCCGACCAGATTAAATATCAGGAATGAAGCTGCATGAATATTGATTATTTGCGTTTATTGGGCCGTGGCGCCGCTATGGGTTCGCTCGTTGTTGCCGCTCTGGCATTAGGAGCCTGCGGTGGCAGTGATAACAACTCTTCAAGCAGCTCGTCCAGTTCCAGCAGTTCATCCAGCAGCAGTTCTTCCAGCTCCTCGAGCTCGAGCGTACCTGCCGTGTGGCCCGCGTTGAATGTCACCGCCACTGAGCCGCAAACGCTGGCGTTCAGCTGGACTCCGGTGGCCGGCGCCTCCCATTACAAACTGTATAAAAACATCGACGGCAGCAGTGGTTATGTACAAGTGGGTGAGGATCTGACTACCCCGGCTGCGACCGACGTGGTGAGCGTACATTTGCACGATTGGATCAACGGCAGTTATATGGTCGAAGCCTGTACCGAGGCCGGTTGTGAACCATCCACCCCACGTACCGCCGCCTCCGCCATGCTCGATGCGATTGGTTTTGTGAAAGCGTCTAATACCGGGGCCAACGACTGGTTTGGCTGGACGGTCGCTTTATCGGCAGACGGCAATACCCTGGCAGTAGGTGCACCGGCAGAAGACAGTAAAGCCGTGGGCGTCAATGGCGATCAAGCCGATAACAGCAGCCGCGATTCCGGGGCAGTTTATGTCTTTGTTAAAAATGAGGGGCGCTGGGCGCAACAGGCTTATCTCAAAGCATCCAATACCGAGCAGCCCAACGCGAACGGTGCGGTGACGCTGCCAAATGATCGCTTTGGTTATCGTGTGGCACTGTCCGCCGACGGTAATCGTCTGGCCGTCAGTGCACTGCTGGAAGACAGTGACGCCCGCAACGTAAATTGCGATCAGGGCAACAAATTGCAGTGGGACCCAAATACCGGTACCTGGATACCGTCCAATAGTGACGTTGGCGCCGTGTATGTATTTACACGTGAAAACGGGCAGTGGACTCAAGAAGCCTACGTTAAACCATCCAATATCTGGACTCGCTTCGGAAGCAGCATCGCCTTATCGGGCGACGGCAATACCTTGGCGGTTGCCAGTATCACTGAAGGTGTAAACCTGAAGGGCATCATTCACTACAGCTCGTCGAGCGCCTGTAATCCCGCTAACAGCGGCCCCAGCTCATCCAGCAGTTCGACTTCGTCGAGCAGCTCCAGTACCAGTTCCAGCTCGTCGAGTTCAAGTTCAAGCAATAGCAGCAGCTCCAGCATTGATTCACCCTTTGCCGATAACTCAGGCGCGGTGTATTTATACGTGAGAAGCGCGGAAGACGGCTGGCTGCATCAAGCTTATATCAAAGCCTCTAACACCGATGCTAATGACGTGTTTGGCAGCAGCGTGGCCCTGTCGCACGCTGGCGATACCCTTGCCGTAGGTGCACCTGGCGAAGACAGTACCGCGACTGGCATTAACGGTGACCAAAGCATCAATACGATGGTTACCGATCGGGGCATCTATCAGACCAATGCCGGTGCGGTTTATCTGCTGCAGCGCGCTGACCAAACCTGGACTCAGGAGGCCTATATCAAACCGGCGCACTCTGGCCTCAGTTTGGGCTTTGGCAACAGTGTGAGCTTATCGGCTGATGGTCGTCGGCTGGCGGTTGGGGCAACCGGTGATTTGAGTTTTGCAACCGGCATCAATGGCGATGCGACCGATTATGATTTGAATGATGTCACGGGTGAAAGGATTAACTCCCGGTCCGGCTCCGCGTTTATTTTTAATAACGGCGCCGCGGGTTGGTACCAGGAGGCCTATATCAAAGCGTCTAATCCTGATCGGTTTGATGAGTTTGGTCACGCCGTTGCGCTCTCCGCTGATGGCCTGACGTTGGCGGTAAGCACTACGCGGGAGGCGAGCAACGCTAAAGGTATTAACGGCGATCAAACAGATAACTCGCACAGCAACACGGGCGCGGTCTATGTGTACACCATTGGCAGTGCCGGTTGGGCAGAGCGTGCTTACGTCAAACCTGCCAATACCCGTGGCGGTGATCGCTTTGGCAATGAAGTCGCGCTGTCGGAAGACGGAGCTACGATGGCGGTTGGCGCTTACCGTGATGCCAGTGCCGCCACCGGGGTTAACGGCGATCGCGACGATAGCTCAGCACTGTCAGCCGGTGCGGTGTATCTGTATTAATTCTTCTTCAGCCGATCGGCGGCGTTAACGCCGCCGATTCCAACACTGTTTCTCTCCTTCGATACCGACATTCTCTGTCGGTATTTTTTGCCGGTACTCTTCTTTGCTGGTGCTCTTCTTTGCCGGTGCTCTTCTTTGCAAGTATTTTTTCTACCGGTATTTTTCTCTGCAGTTTTTGCATCAGCGCACCGTCTTTTCATTAGACGGTAAAGTGCTAACCATCTTCTCTTCTAATGAGCTTTAGTGGCGTGACATTTGTCACCGATAAGTGGTGACATAGAAGTCTGCACCGCCGTCATGCAGCTCGTCATACTTGCACCCGTCGTGTAGTGCTCTTATGCCGCACTGACGCATGTCGGCAAGCGCACAATAACAACAAGCCTGCCTGGTTCTACTGATTCGCATCATTGAATCTGTGGAGCCGCTCATCAACGCCAAGGAATTGCTCGTGGAAAAAAATACCGAACTGCTTAACCAACTGCGTATTGATCGAGGTGCGGAGCCGCCTGCGTCCAAGGCGTGGGTCTGGCTACTCGTTGGTTTGCTAGTCGTAGCAATTGGCGCGGCCAGCGTGTGGTTGTTAGCGGAAGAAGATCCTGTCCCGGTGCGGGTGCAGATGGCTCGCATCACAACAGTCAGTCCCGCTGCGGCCAGCGTGCTGGATGCTACCGGTTATGTCCGTGCCCGGCGCTACGCCACTGTCTCTTCCAAAGTGACGGGCAAGGTGATGGAAGTATTGATAGAGGAGGGCATGCGTGTTGAGCAGGATCAAATCGTCGCCCGCCTCGATGATATCAACGCGAAAAAAATAATGGCATTGGCCGAGGCCGAACTGGTATCGGCCAGAACCCACGTTAACGAAGTGCGCGCGCGGTTAAAGGAAGCCCAGCTGAATCTACAGCGGCTTGATCGCCTTGCGGGCAAAGAGTTGGTGAGCCCGGCGCTGGTGGATGAGGCGCGCGCTAATTACGAATCCCTGCAGGCGCAATTAGCGAATCGCGAAGCGGGTGTGATTTTGGCAGAGCGCCGTAAAGCTATTGAACAACAACATCTGGATGATTTGATCTTACGCGCGCCCTTTACGGGCATTGTGATCAGCAAAGATTCTCAACCGGGTGAAATGATTTCTCCGGTATCGGCGGGCGGTGGTTTTACGCGCACGGGTATCTGCACCATCGTGGATATGACGTCGCTGGAAATCGAAGTGGATGTGAATGAAACCTACATTCAGCGTGTGCGTCCTGAGCAACCGGTGGTGGCGACCCTTGAGGCCTATAACGAATGGAAAATTCCCGCGCGCGTGATTGCCATTATCCCTACAGCAGATCGACAAAAAGCCACGGTCAAAGTACGCATTGCCTTTGATCAATTGGATGAGCGCATCCTGCCTGACATGGGCGTCAAGGTTTCTTTTCTGAATCCCGAGCCCACGCCTGACGAAGGCGTTAAACCGCAAGGTTTGCGTGTCCCCGCAACAGCGGTACGTCGTCAAGATAACCGCACCACCATCTTTGTTGTGAAAGATAAAGTTGCCTATGCGCGGGTCGTGGAGCTGCAAGTCAGTGGCGGCAGCGAATTGATTGTCGTGTCCGGATTAAACCCCGGTGAAGACTTTATCGTTGTCGTGCCCGATGCGCTGACCGATGGGAGCCGGGTTTCTTTTTAATAACCGTTATACAAAAGCAACAGATTAAGGAGGTCAGCGTTATGGCTACTGCAACCGCAGGGGATGTACTCGTCCAGCTCAACAACGTCAGCAAGGTTTATAAAAAAGGCAAAGAATCCGTCAGTGTATTGAATCAGTTAAACCTCGACATCAAAGAAGGTGATTTTCTTGCACTTATGGGGCCGTCGGGTTCCGGCAAAACAACGCTGTTAAATTTGCTCGGTGGATTAGACAGTCCGACCACGGGCGAACTGGTTATTGCCGGTCAGCGAATCGATAAATTTACCGCCGGTCAGCTGACCAAATGGCGGGCGCGTCATGTGGGGTTTATTTTTCAGTTCTACAACCTGATGCCGGTCTTGACCGCTGAGCGCAATGTCGAGCTGCCTTTACTGCTCACTAATCTGTCCCGCAAACAGCGGATGAAAAGTGTTGCCGCCGCGCTGGAATTAGTCGGTTTGAGTGAGCGAGCCAAACACTACCCCAGCGAATTATCCGGCGGTCAGGAGCAGCGGGTGGCCATTGCTCGCGCGATTGTTTCCGATCCGGATTTGCTCTTGTGTGATGAACCGACGGGCGATCTGGATCGCGCGACAGCGGATGAAATCCTGCTGCTCATGCAGCAGCTGAATCTGGCCCACAAAAAAACCATCATCATGGTTACCCACGACCCGCGCGCGGCGGATCACGCGCAGCAAACCTTACATTTGGATAAGGGCGCGCTGGTGACAGGAGCTTAACCATGAAATATTTTTATTTTGTCTGGAAAAATCTGGGACGAAGAAAAGTCCGCACCCTGCTTACCATTTTGTCGATTGCCGTCGCATTTCTGCTGTTTGGTTTGCTACGTACGCTCGGTACTGCCTTCGATCAAGGCGCAGAGCTGGTGGGGGAGGATCGACTCGCCACTATTCATCGCGTGTCTATTATTCAACCGCTGCCGGTGAACTATATCAGCAGGATCGAGGCGCTTGAGGGTGTAGAGCTGGCTACCCATGCCAGTTGGTTTGGCGGTTACTACCAGGATACAAAAAACCAGTTTGCGCAGTTTGCCGTAGAGCCGGAAAAGTATTTCACCATCTATGGCGATACTTTGATTCTGCCCGAAGAGCAATTGGCAGCGTGGAAAAGTAATCGCATCGGTGCAGTTGTGGGTCGGACAACCGCCGATCGATTTGGTTGGAAGGTCGGCGACCGCGTACCCATTATTGCTACCATTTTTATGCAGAAAGACGGCAGTAACCTGTGGGAATTTGAAATCTCCGGCATCTATGATGGGATTGATGCACGCACCGATAGCTCGTCATTTTTATTTCATTACGATTACTTTGATGAAGCGCGACATGTGTTAAATGGCAATATCGGTTGGGCGATTACTAAAGTAAAAGATCCGCAGCAGGCTGCTCAGGTAGCCGCTGATATTGACGCACTGTTTGCTAATTCCTTTACGGAAACAAAAACCAGTAGCGAAAAAGATTTCGTCGCTTCCTTTGCGAAGCAGTTCGGCGATATTGGCTTGATCACTACCTACATTTTGGCGGCGGTATTTTTCACGATGTTGCTGGTTGCAGGTAATACCATGGCGCAGTCTGTCCGCGAGCGAATTCCTGAATTAGCGATACTTAAAACCCTCGGCTTTTCCAATCTTGCGGTGCTCAACATAGTGCTCGCGGAATCACTGCTCATTGCGATTATTGGCGGCGGCCTGGGATTACTTCTGGCGATGATGATGGCCGACGCCATGGCCGCTCAGGTCGTGAACTATTTGCCCGGCTTTGCCTTGACCGGCTCGGTAATAGCGCTCGGTGTCGTGCTGATGGTACTGCTGGGTTTATTAACCGGCATCCTGCCGGCACTGCAAGGTATGCGCCTTAGCATTGTTAACGCTTTAGGGAGACGCTAATCATGTTTAATGGTTTATCACAGATCATGATCGTCACCGGCATGAACCTGCGCAACTTGCCGCAACGTATGGGCACCTCAGCCGTCGCTGTGTTTGGCGTCGCCTGTGTAGTCGGGGTGCTGATGGGCGTTATGTCCATGGCCAG
>CAYTQQ010000006.1:0-40762 GCA_964440135.1 uncultured Cellvibrionaceae bacterium
AACAACATGGGCGATATGACCCAGCCAATTGATATTTATAACCATAAACAAGGCGAATAGGAGCTAAGCAATGGCACACGGCCCCGCAAAAGGTTTCACCCGCTGGTTGTTTACCACCAACCATAAAGACATCGGCAGCATGTACCTCTGGTTCAGCTTTGCGATGTTCCTGCTCGGCGGCGTCTTCGCACTGGTTATCCGTGCTGAGTTATTTCAACCGGGTTTACAGATTGTCGACCCTAACTTCTTTAACCAAATGACCACCATGCACGGTCTGGTGATGGTGTTTGGTGCGGTTATGCCGGCGTTTGTCGGCTTGGCTAACTGGATGATTCCAATGATGGTCGGCGCGCCTGACATGGCGTTGCCACGGATGAACAACTGGAGTTTCTGGATTCTGCCCTTTGCGTTCATGATGCTGGTTTCCACCCTGTTTATGGAAGGGGGTGCACCCAACTTCGGCTGGACGTTCTATGCACCGTTATCCACCACCTACGCCCCACCCAGTGTCACTTTCTTTATTTTTGCGATCCATATCATGGGTGCCAGTTCAATCATGGGGGCCATCAATATCATTGCGACGGTGCTCAACATGCGCGCCCCCGGCATGACCTTGATGAAGATGCCGCTGTTTGTCTGGACCTGGCTGATTACCGCCTATCTGCTGATTGCGGTGATGCCCGTTCTGGCAGGCGTCGTGACCATGATGCTGATGGATATTCACTTTGGTACCAGCTTCTTTAACGCGGCCGGTGGCGGTGACCCGGTACTTTTCCAGCATATTTTCTGGTTCTTCGGGCATCCCGAGGTGTACATCATGATCCTGCCGGCGTTCGGTATCGTCAGCGCGATCATTCCCACCTTCGCACGCAAGCCGCTGTTTGGTTATGCTTCGATGGTGTATGCGACCGCGTCAATTGCCTTCCTGAGCTTTATCGTGTGGGCGCACCATATGTTTACCGTGGGTATGCCGTTGGCGGGTGAGCTGTTCTTTATGTATGCCACCATGCTGATCGCGGTGCCCACTGGCGTTAAGGTGTTTAACTGGACCGCCACCATGTTCAAAGGCTCGATGACCTTCGAAACACCGATGCTGTTCTCGATTGCCTTCGTGATTTTATTCACCATCGGCGGCTTTTCGGGCTTGATGCTGGCCATTGCGCCGGCTGACTTCCAGTACCACGACACCTACTTTGTGGTGGCACACTTCCATTACGTGTTAGTGCCCGGGGCGATCTTCTCGATTACCGCAGCAGTCTATTACTGGCTGCCCAAGTGGTGCGGCAATATGTATAACGAAGTACTGGGTAAGACTCACTTTTGGGTGGCTTTCGTGGGCCTGAATCTGACCTTCTTCCCCATGCACTTTTCCGGTTTGGCGGGTATGCCGCGCCGGATTCCGGATTACCACATGATGTTTGCCGACTGGAACATGATCTCTTCGGTCGGTGCATTCATGTTTGGTGGCGCCCAGATTCTGTTCCTCTACATCGTCATTTCCGCGATTGTGAGCGGCCGAAAAGCCACCGATGAAGTGTGGGAAAACCCCGAAGGTCTGGAGTGGACAGTGCCTTCGCCCGCGCCCTACCACACCTTCACCACACCCCCGGATGTGAAATAGGAGTTAACGCCGTGAAGCTGCCCTTGCCCGCCAATCCCGTACATGCCCTCTGCCTTAAATTGGGTGCGGTGGCGGTGGGCATGTTTGCGTTTGCGATCTGGGTATTACCACCGATTTACGATGTGTTCTGCGAAATTACCGGACTTAATGGTAAAACCGGCGGACGCTACGAGGCCGTATCCAGCGAAGTCGATACCAGTCGTACGATCACCATCCAGTTTCTCGCCAATAATAACGACGGCATGACGTGGGAATTCAGCCCCGAGGTACAGCGGGTTCAGGTCCATCCGGGCGAGCAGGCGCGCATCAACTACCTGGTTCACAACCATACCAACACCGATATGATCGGCCAGGCTATTCCTAGCCTGACGCCGTTTAAAGCGGCGGATTATTTTCACAAGACCGAATGTTTTTGTTTTGAACAACAACTATTAAAAGCAGGCGAAAGTGCGGAATTACCGATGTTTTTTATTGTGGACCGGGATCTCCCGGCACATATCCGCACCATTACCTTGTCGTACACGCTGTTTGATGTCACGGAACGTTATGCCGCACAGCTGTTGGTAAGCAGCGTGCAATAGAGTTTTAAATCTTAACCGCAAAACTACAACGATCGCGGAGTAAAACCATGGCAAGTAGTGAAGGAACTTATTACGTCCCCGAACAAAGCAAGCTACCAATCCTGGCCAGCTTTGGTTTGTTTCTTACCGTCTTTGGTGCCGGCCATTGGATGAACGGGAGCAATTACGGCCCGTGGCTCTTTTGGGCAGGCGCACTGGTGTTTGCCGCTGTGCTCTGGAGTTGGTTCGCCACCGTCATCGATGAAAATATGGCCGGTCTCAACAGCCCGCGACTGAAACGCTCCTATGTCTGGGGAATGGGCTGGTTTATTTTCAGTGAAGTGATGTTCTTTGCCGCCTTCTTTGGTGCGCTGTTTTATATCCGTAACTTCGCCCTGCCCTGGCTCGGTGCCGAAGTACCTCACGCAGAAGGTAACGCGCTGCTCTGGCCTGAATTTGTTGCCGAGTGGCCGTTAATGAATACCCCGGATATGGTGTTAAACGGTGAGCGCGCCGCCGTTGTCGGCCCTGACCAGAATATGAGTTTTCCCGGCCTGGGCGCTATGTTTTCCTGGCTACCGTTTTGGAATACCGCCATTCTGCTCAGCTCCAGTGTGACTATTCACATTGCTCACACCGCGCTTAAAAATAACCAGCGCAAGAGTTTCAATACCTGGCTAGGTGTCACGGTGGTGTTGGGTATTATCTTTTTGATCTTGCAGGTCGCAGAGTACATCCACGCTTATACCGAGATGGGTCTGACACTGAAATCCGGGATCTACGGCACCACCTTTTTTATGTTGACCGGCTTTCACGGGGTCCACGTTACGATAGGTACGTTTATGCTGCTGGTGATGTGGCTGCGGTCCGTATTAAAAGGCCACTTTAAGCCGGATGACAGTTTCGGGTTCGAAGCGGCCAGCTGGTACTGGCACTTCGTTGATGTGGTATGGGTAGGATTATTTCTCGCGGTTTATATTTTTGGTTAAGCCACCAACGGTTGCAGATAGTGGAGCGCCTTTACAGACGCTCCCAAGGCGCCTGGCTGGTTAATATACCGCTGTAGAGACCATAAAAAATGCATAGCATCATCAGTACCGCAAGGGTGATGCGAATGCCCAAGGCATAAAGTGCCCGTTTGGAGGCGGGCAATTGGGAATCTTTAAACAGAAACCCTAAGGCGCTGCTAAGACTGAGTAAAATGCCGACAAACAGCGCGAGAATAATGATCTTCAGCCACATAGACGTGTCCATTGAAGTTTACATTTTTGCCAGACCAACGTTGTTAGTAGCCTGGTGCTTTAATACATGAAAGAAACAAACTCGATATGGCGTCTGACGGCTAACCGCAAACTTACATTGTTTACGCTTTTTGCCCTGCCGACGTTGATCGCTTTAGGGTGTTGGCAATGGAGCCGCGCGGCAGAAAAGCGTGTACTGGAAGCCTCTTACACCGCACAACAAACGCAACCACCAATACCCCTGGATGCGAACAATATAACAACTTTAGCGGACTATCGACGGGTATTTGTGCAAGGCGAATTTGACCATAAACATACGTGGTTGCTGGACAACAAACAACGCGAGGGTCGCGTAGGCTACGAGGTGGTAGTGCCCTTTGTTTTGGATGACGGCAGTATGATGCTGGTAAACCGTGGCTGGCTGGCCGGATCAGGCAATCGGCAGCACCAGCCCATGATTCCGACTGATGCAGGACCACAAACGTTATTTGGCACGTTGGTCTCTGCCAGCAAGCATCCCCTCCTGAATGCAAACCCCACTGGCACCGCCTGGCCGCGAATTATTATGGCCATCGATCCACCAGCCATGGCACAGCAACTGGGTCAACCGCTGCTGGAGCGCTATCTGTTATTAGACGACGGTAGCCCCGGCGCCCTGGTCACCGACTGGCCGGTGGTTAACGTCAGCTCCGCAAAGCATTTAGGCTATGCCTTCCAGTGGTTTGGCATGGCTCTGGCTCTGGTTATTTGGTTTATTGTGGCCAATACCGCGGTACTGCGCCGGTGGCGCGGACATAATTAAAACAACGCAAAAGAAGAGTGAAGATGTCGCATACCACGCCCGAATTAACTGCCGAAGAACGCCACCGCCAACGCCGGGGGCGGATTATGGGCGCCCTGATTTGCCTGACCGTTCTGCTGCCCATGACGGTGGCCTACGGTATTTTTTATACCGGCATCGGTATTCCGGCAACAACCGTTAACAAAGGCGTGCTGTTGGATCCACCGCAAGCCGTTAATGACCTCGCTTTGCACGACCTGGATGCCACACCCTGGGATTTCACCGCTCAGCGCAAACAATGGCGCTGGGTGATTCCGGGCGCAGCTGACTGCAGCGCGCAGTGCCAGGACAATCTTTATTTGACGCGCCAGGTTCATATCCGTCTGGCCGAAAAATCCATGCGGGTAGAACGCGTTTATCTCCTGCTCGACGAGCACCTGACTGCCGCGACCGAAGCATTTCTGCAGAGCGAACACCCTCATATCCGAATTTTGAAGACCGATCCAGCCACGCTGGAGCGCGCCCTGAGCGCCGCCAATGTTGCAGGCGATGTGCTCAGCAACGGCCATTATTACCTGATGGATCAGGAAGGGTTTGTGATGATGGCATACACCCCGAACCATACGGGTCAGGAGCTTTTGGATGACATTAAACGCATGTTGAAATATTCATACGAGGAGTAGCTGATGTGGCATAACCATAATAATTTGCGCCACGCCTACCGCTGGGCCGTGCTGGCCACTGCGCTTGCCACGGTAGTTGTTATTCTCGGAGCATTTACCCGCCTGGTGGACGCAGGGTTAGGCTGCCCCGACTGGCCCGGCTGTTACGGTCACCTGACCTGGCCTAAAGGTGCAGAGGCAGTAGCAGCAGCCGAAGCACAGTTCCCGGACTTTCCGGTCGCACACGATAAGACCTGGCCGGAAATGGTGCACCGCTATTTTGCGAGCCTACTGGGTTTGGTTATTTTGGGGTTGACCATCGCGACCTTTCGCTGGTCCGCAAAAACCCCTCACCAGCCCTACCCTCGTTTTCATGTTTTAGGACTGCTGGCACTGGTTATTATCCAGGGCCTGTTCGGCATGTGGACAGTTACACTCAAGCTGTGGCCGCAAGTGGTGACCGCCCACCTGTTAGGCGGATTCGCCACCCTGAGTCTGTTATGGCTGTTGGCACAAAGATGCTCTGGCCAGTACTGGCAGCTTCCCGGCCACTTGCATCACCACCTGGGAGGGCTCAAGCTGTTGGCGGTTGTAACTCTGCTGGCGGTGATCGCACAAATCTCGCTGGGGGGCTGGACCAGTTCAAATTATGCAGCCTTGGCCTGTACCGACTTTCCGACCTGTCACGGGGAATGGTGGCCCGCCATGGATTTTACGCACGCGTTTAATTTTGCGCAGGATATCGGCCCCAACTATTTGGGCGGTTTACTCGAAAATGAAGCGCGCACAGCCATTCACGTCAGCCATCGGCTGGGTGCTATAGCGGTCAGTCTGCTGGTACTTTTGCTCTGGTGGAAACTGATAAGCCTGGGCACCGGAAAAACCCGGTTTATTGCCTGGCTTCTGCTCAGCGTACTGTTAATACAACTGACTTTAGGTATTACCAATATTCTGGGCTCGCTGCCTTTGGCGGTGGCGGTTGCGCATAACGCGGTGGGTGCACTCTTGCTGTTAGTCATGGTGACCTTGCTCCATCGTTTATTCACCGCCAGAAGTTGTTAGCCGTTAACCGAGGGACTGTTGTATGAATAACGCTAGCGAAAATACCCACGCCCATCAGCCTGTCAGCTGGCGTGATTATTACGAACTGTGCAAACCCCGTGTTGTCATGCTGATGATCCTCACGTCGATGATCGGCATGTTCCTCGCCGTACCCGGCATGGTGCCCCTGGAGGTGCTCATCATTGGCAACTTGGGCATTGCCTTATGCGCCGGCTCTGCTGCCGCCGTTAATCATCTGGTGGATCGCCACATAGACCAGAAGATGGCACGCACCTTCAACCGACCGGTAGCCAAAGGTCGTATCGAACCCATTCAAGCCGCTTACTTTGCGCTGGCGATTGGGGTGCTCGGGATGGCCCTGTTGATCACTTTTATCAACTTGCTCACCGCCGTACTCACCTTGGCGTCACTGTTAGGCTACGCGGTGATCTACACCCTGTTTCTCAAACGCGCCACCCCGCAAAACATTGTTATCGGCGGCATTGCCGGTGCCGCCCCACCGCTGCTGGGCTGGACCGCGGTGACGGGTGAGATCCACGGCCATGCGCTCCTGCTGGTGCTTATTATTTTTGCGTGGACCCCACCGCACTTCTGGGCGCTGGCCGTGCATCGGCGCGATGAATACGCCAAAGCCGATATTCCTATGCTGCCGGTTACCCAC
This sequence comes from uncultured Cellvibrionaceae bacterium, assembly GCA_964440135.1. Classification (GTDB taxonomy): domain Bacteria; phylum Pseudomonadota; class Gammaproteobacteria; order Pseudomonadales; family Cellvibrionaceae; genus Cellvibrio. Next base: position 6,589 of record CAYTQQ010000006.1, read on the forward strand.
GGTGTGGCCTACACCAAGCTGCATATCCTGTTGTACACCATCATCATGATTCTGGTTACCGTGCTGCCGTATCTTACGGGCATGTTTAACTGGCTGTATTTACTGGGCGCACTGGTATTGGGCGCCGGCTTCCTTTACTGGGCTCTGGCCATGATTTTCAGCAAAAAGCCATCGGTAGGGATGGACACTTTCAAATACTCCATTGTGTATTTAATGGCGCTGTTTGTGATTATGCTGCTCGATCACTACCTGCTGCCCATGTCCCAATAAAAAGCGTATCCAGCTACAGGTGATAATGTGACCACAAACTCTCCGCACGATTTCGATCTCGCTAGCCGCCAGCGCGGCATCCGTCGCACCGTCATCATTTCATTCCTGCTAGTGCTGGTGGTCATCGGTCTGGTGGTCCATAAAGTGACCAAGCCACGGGCGTTGACGCAGGACGAGCTGCGCGAGCATGGCGCGGTGGTGTTGGATAAACCGCGTCGCTTCAGTGACTTTGAATTACAGGATAACAACGGGCAGCGCTTTACCCGCGAGCAGCTGCAGGGCCAATGGTCATTGCTGTTTTTTGGTTTTACGCATTGTCCTGATATTTGCCCCATGGCCCTGCTGGATCTACAGCGGATGGTGAGCAGCTTGCCGAGCGACATGGCAACAAATACCCAGGTAATCCTGGTTACCTTAGATCCCGCCCGCGATACACCGGAAGAGCTTACGCAATACCTGGCAGCCTTTAATAAAGATTTTATAGGTGTGACGGGCGAATTTTTAACACTGCGTCGTTTTGCGAATGAAGTGAACGTGGCGTTTGCGAAAGTAATGCAGGGAGAGGATTACACGGTGGATCACAGTGGCAATATTGTCTTGATCAACCCCATGGGCGATTACCATGGATTTTTTCGCCCACCGTTTGACGTGGACAAATTACAGCTGACCTTTACCTCGATCTACCAGAACTTCGATTTTTAATTATCGTGATGGCCGGGCAAGTTTGTCGAGTAGTTGTTAGCGAGGCGGATTGCTGACGTTATACGTCAGCGATCTTTACCTGGTTTCGACCTTGGGCTTTAGCTGCGTAGAGCGCTTTATCCGCTCGATCAAATAACACCTCAAGGGATTCACCCTCACGGATTTGCGCCACGCCAAAGCTGACTGTCACCGTGAGTGAGTCTGCCACCCGGGCAGCGGCGATCAGGTTACGCAGTTTTTCTGCAAGCTCTACCGCCTGGTGTAATCCGGTGCTGCCACAGACAATAATAAATTCTTCACCGCCCCAACGTGCAAATCGATCCTCAGCACGAATATTGCGGCTCACTAACGCGGTGAGTTCGCGCAATACTTTATCGCCCACCCCGTGCCCGTAAGTGTCGTTAATATTTTTAAAGTGATCGACATCAAACAGCAACAGCGACAACGGCTTTTTATCGTACTTCCACTGACGCAAAGCAACACTCAGCGAGTCTTCAATACCATTACGGTTATACGCGCCCGTGAGTGGATCGAGTTTACTTTTTTCTTCCAGCGTGCGGCTGCGCTGATCGAGCAATAAATTAATTTCGGTAAGCTCAGCCTGCTTTTCTTTACCCGCACGCACGGCTACTTTTAATACCCGGATGCGCCATGCAAGATAAAGTAAAACCGCGCAGATCCACGCCACAATAATGCCGAAATACATTTTCTCTGCATTGACGTAAACGCCTACCAACTCCAATTGCTTCAGCTTGAACGAATGCTCTCCCTGAGTGGCGCGGGAACCGGTTTGGATCTCGATAAGGCCAATATTATCAAATTCAATTTGCGAATTTTCGACCGCAATGTCGTACAACAACAGCCACCAGTCAGCCACGCGAAAGTGCGCGAGACGGATATCGTTTAATTGGGGACCTCTGCGCGCATCCAGTTCGGTCATATTGAATTTGGTTGAGCGCATATCATCGGGGTTAGTGTAAGCGGGATTACTGTTGCGCAAAAAAATTCGAACACTATGCGCCGAACCTGCGTATTCCAACGAGAGGTTCATATGCGTGTAATTGCTGAAATCCTCACCGTGATAAAAATGCTCGGTAAGATAAATTTGCATGGCACAGAAAGGATAATCGTAGGCATCGCCCAACACACAGCGCCACTCCAGATTGTCCTTATCAATCCATTCGGTGATGGTGTTACCGCCATCCTGGACGTCTGAATCCAGTTCATAGCTAAGGCCAGTAGTTGCAGGACTGATTATCCGGCGCTTCTCTAATAAAGGTTCACGAAAAAGCAGCACACCAATGGTGACAATCACCATTAACAACAGCAGTTTTTCAGCAGTAACTCGGAACATATCACCAGCGCTCTAACCCGGAATACTCGACACAATGGTTATAGGCAGCACAAAAAAAGCAGGTAGTAGCTATAAGACTGCCTGGTTTTAACTGGCTAATCCCAAAAATAGAATGGCGTTTGGATGAGTCCCTCCCACAACATAAGCCACAAATCCTTACTTCTTTTCAATTAATTAGTTATGTAGATTTCTTAGCTCCACCACGACAGCCACTGCCCTGTGCGCGGAACCGTTTTGTGAGCATAGACGCGGTTGGCGCGAAATACTAATTTTTTGAACTACATCACAGAATATTTTATATTTTGCGAATGTCAGGCTACGTATTAACCAGATAGCCGATGAGCTTTATAAGCGGGTGAGGAATAACATGTCCATTACGGAGATAAAAACGAATAAGGTAACTCAATCAACGTCGATATAAGCTTCCAGCACTTTGTTCAAAAAGCGATGGCCAAGTGCGGTAGTCCGTAACTGATGATTCTTTGGCTCCAGTAATCCTTCCTCAACCAACTGTTGCCAATGGGGCTCGAGCGCGCTCAAGGATAAACCGGTGCGCTCAGTAAAAATGCCAGGTGCAACGCCCTCACGCAAGCGCAGGGCATTGAGCAGAAATTCAAGCGGCAAGGCCGCAGCGGACAAGACTTCTCCACCCCCCAGATAGCTGTTGCTGTGGCCATTAATGTGCGCAGGGATTCGGTTAGCGCTGGCGAGATAATGCGCCGGCAGGCGCGTCTTCCACAGGCGCGCCACCCGCGCCTGTTCCGGTTGGGTTATTTTTCCGTGAGCACCGGCGCCGATTCCAAGGTAATCGCCAAACTGCCAATAGTTCATATTATGGCGCGCTTCCTGCCCGGGTTTTGCGTAAGCCGACACTTCGTATTGCCTAAACCCCGCCGCGCTAATAAGCGCTTCTCCCTCATCCTGAATATCCACCAGTATTTCTTCGTCGGGCAGCACTGGCGGCGCTGAATAAAAAACCGTGTTTTGTTCAATCGTCAGCTGGTACCAGGACAAATGATCTGGCTCTAATGCAAGTGCTTGCTGCACATCTGCCAGCGCATCCGCGAGGGATTGCTGGGGCAGGCCGTGCATAATATCCAGATTGATATTATTGAACCCCGCCGCACGCGCTATTTTCACCGCGCGTAGCGCTTGTTCACGACCGTGAATCCGTCCGAGCAATTGCAGTTGCCGATCATTAAAACTCTGAATCCCTATCGACAAACGATTAACGCCCGCTGCCCGAAAATCACTGAAGCGCTCCTGTTCAAATGTACCAGGATTGGCTTCCAGGGTAATTTCAATGTCCGGCTCAAAGCCAACCAGCTGCTCCGCAGCGACCAGAATGTTGTGAATTGCCGGTGCGGTAAAAACGCTGGGCGTTCCACCCCCAAAAAAAATACTGCGCAGTTTGCGCCCTTGTACCAGAGGTAGATCTTGCTGCAGATCCTGGCGCAAAGCGGCGACGTATTCGGCCTCGGGAATATCCTCACCGATCTGATGTGAGTTGAAATCACAGTAGGGACATTTGCGGATGCACCAGGGGATGTGCACGTAAAGAGATAAGGGAGGTAATTCCAACAGCGTGCTCACGTGATCACCCTCGCAAACCATCGATGAATATTTGCGTGACTGAATCAAAAATCGGACAAAAGCAGAGTGCGCTCATCGATCCTAAACACCGCGCTCACGCATTTGACGCTGTAGTTCTGCCATCGCTTTGCCGCGATGACTTAACCGGTTTTTTTCGGCGGCAGTCAATTCCGCTGCACTGCAAGAATGGCTGGGAATCCAAAATAAAGGATCGTAACCAAAGCCGCCACTACCCCGCGCCTGATTTAAAATAATACCTTCCCAGGTGCCATGACAAATCAAGGGCGTAGGATCTTCGGCGTGGCGCAAATAAACAAGCACGCAGTGATAGCGCGCTCTGCGTTGAGCTTCAGCGACACCGGTTAATGCTTGCAGCAACTTTGCATTGTTGTCGGCGTCGGTCGCGTCCTCACCGGCATAGCGGGCAGAGTAAATGCCTGGGCGACCCATGAGCGCATCTACTTCGATACCTGAGTCATCCGCGATCGCCGGCAGGCCGGTCTGACGGCAGACATGGCGCGCTTTGATCAGCGCATTTTCCACAAAGGTCAAACCGGTTTCGGGAACACTATCAACATTGAATGCCGATTGCGCCAGCACTTCCAGAGGAAAGTCCGCCAACAGTTGTTGCAGTTCTCTCAGCTTGGCGGCATTGCCACTGGCCAACACAAGTTGTTGCTTCATGAAAGTTTTCCGGAAATAGAGAGCGTCATTAACAATCCACAAGTCAACGAAATTTAATGCTCATTGACCAACGCAATGGTTAACGACCATCAACATATAAGGTGCGCGTAAAACGCACGCCAAAGGATTCAGCTTCGCCTTCGGGGCGCACCTCAACCGCAAAGTTCATCACTTCTTCATTGGTATGACGCAGCGGTGCGATGTAGTAAGTAGCATCGCCTTCGGTAATTGTTTTAAACGCAAGCACCCGCTGTTGCTGAATAAGATTGGTAGCGGTACCGCTTACCTCAGCGGCCCTGCCTACCCCACCCACGCTGCGGCTATCAGTCACGCTGATGTTAATCAGTACCTGATCACGCGCCCGCGTTAAGCCGGCTGCATTAGCAGTATCGGCGGTGAGAAAGCTGCTGTTAAAGACGCTGAAGTGAACTGTGTAATGACCAAACACTTGCTGACTGTTGATCGATTTAGCCTGGTTGGTTTGCGCGACTGCAGACGCAGTGCCTACGACCAACATCAAACAACACAATAGGTATTTCATCGTTTTCTCGCTGTGTTTGACAATGAAGGGGGCTCTTAAAAGTACGACCAGAAAAAGAGCAAAACATTGCTCACTATAAGAATCCCTGGGCGACTCAGCCGCAGATTCTACATGCGACCCGACAAATAAGGACGGCTATCTACTCAAATGATAAATGGCCGTTTCACCAAACAAGTTGGGTGCAATATCTTTAAAGGCCCGCAGTGATTGTTCGTTAACCACTTGCCGATGGATAACTTTGTAATTTCTTTCGCGACAGAGGACTTCAAAATCCCTAAAGGTACAAAAGTGAATGTTGGGCGTGTCGTACCATTCGTAGGGCAGCAAATCGGAGACCGGCATCCGCCCGTGCAGTGCCAGGTACCAACGCGCTTTCCAGTGTCCAAAGTTGGGGAAGGTGACGATGCATTCTTTCCCCACCCGCAACATTTCATCCAATACCAGATGAGGATAATGGAGCGTTTGCAGAGCTTGGGTCATCAGTACCACGTCAAAACTGGTGTCGGCAAAATTACCCAAGCCTCGATCCAGGTTTTGCTCAATGACATTCAAGCCTTTATCAATACACAAGTTGATCTGGTCAGGATCTATTTCAAGCCCGTAGCCCTCAACCTGTTTGTTATCGATGAGAAATTTCAGCAGGGTGCCATCTCCACAACCCAGGTCGAGAATCCGACTACCGTGGGGAATCCAGTGCTGAATTTCGTTGAGATCTATCCGCATAATGACTCCGTATTGATCCCCGCCAGGTAGCGGGACAAAGCTTGCTCGTAGCGGGCGTCGGGGAGCAGGAAGGCGTCGTGACCATAATTGGATTCGATTTCAGCATAGGTCACGCTTTTGTTAGCGCCGATCAAAGCGGTCACAATTTCGCGCGAGCGCTCCGGTGCAAAGCGCCAGTCGCTGCTAAAAGAAACCACTAGAAATTTTGCCTGCGCATGACGAAAGGCCTCGACCGGGTCGTCATTGTATTCCCGCGCCAGATCAAAATAATCGAGCGCCTTGGTAATCAATAAATAACTGTTTGCATCAAAACTATTTGCAAACGAATCGCCCTGATAGCGCAGATAACTTTCAATCTGAAATTCCACCGGCTCATCGTGGCCGCGCTCGAAACTGCCGCTGCGCAGATCCCGGCCGAATTTTTTACCCATGGCGTAATCGGACAGATAAGTAATATGACCGATCATCCGCGCTACCGCCAAACCGTCGCGCGGGATGATCTCGTGCTCCTGATAGCGTCCGCCGCAAAAGTTCGGGTCACTGATAATCGCTTGGCGCGCGGTTTCATTAAACGCAATATTTTGCGCGGTCAATTTCATCGCTGACGCGATGACCACGCAATAGCGCACGCGGGTTGGATACTCTAAGGCCCAGCGCATGACCTGCATGCCACCGAGGCTGCCACCGATGACGGCGGCCCAGTTGTCGATGCCGAGCTTATCGGCCAAGCGCGCCTGACTTTCAACCCAGTCGCGAACCCGCAGCTTGGGGAAATCCGGGCCCCAGGGTTTGCCAGTGTCAGGATTGATACTTCGCGGGCCCGTAGAGCCGTGACAGCCGCCAAGATTATTCAGCGACACCACAAAAAATTTATCGGTATCGATAGGTTTGCCGGGGCCAATGTAGGCATCCCACCAACCTGGCTTGCGATCATCCATGCTGTGATAGCCGGCGGCATGGTGATGCCCCGACAAGGCGTGGCAGATAAGCACCGCATTGGATTTACTGGCGTTGAGCTTCCCATAGGTTTCATACACCAGTTCATAGGTCGCCAGCGTTTTGCCACTGGCAAGCACCAGGGGATCGGTGAAGGTTAGCGTTTGGGGTGTGACCAATCCCACTGAATCAGCGGGTAATGTTTCGGGCATGGTGTTCTCTTTTTCACAAGCACTCATCGCGCCTTCAGCCGGTGGACCAGCAAACTGCAGAAGCCTGCAAGGGAAGCAGGCTACGAGCGCGAGGCCTTACCGGGACTACCGTTGGCGAAAGCGACAACACAGAGGATTTTCATTCACTTGGATCGGATGCCGCGCCGCGGGCGGCAAAGGCTGCAAGTCTACGGTTGGAGGTGGTTCGCTGCAAGTTATCTCTGGCGGGTTCAGAGCCCGCTCTGCAGCTGCCGCGCCTTGGTCAGAGAAACTATCCTGGCCCCACGGACAGCTTCAGGGGGCGGCACCTGTAAAGGTGCGCTGATAATTTCCTGATACAGGGGTTCCAGTTGCGCCAAGGCGGTCTGCAATTGATAGGCGTTGGTTTGTAGCGTCTCCAGCTGCTCGCGCTGGTTGTTGCGCTGGTTTTGCAATTGGGTCAGCCGCACCATGTGATGTTCAAGCAACTGCTTTTGGTATTGGTTGTGCTGGAAGAGCGGCACCAGCGCTTCCTGCAACCAATGCTCAATGACGTCATTCAGCTCCTGATAGGTAGCGCGCACTTCCTGCACCAGGGTATTCACGAAGCGGCTGATAAAGATATTTTTACTCGCCAGCACGCTATTGATGGATTTACGAAAATTGTCCGCACGGGTATGCAATTGCCGCAGATGCCGGCGCTGCTTATGGATACTTAACAGATGGCGGTTAGATTGCTCGCGGTCTTTTTGCGCATGCTCGGGACGCTCATAGATAGATACCAGAACACGGTTAGCGCGCTCTATCTCCCGCTCGAGGTTTTGGATGTTGCTGTCGACATCATCGAAGAAATCGCCAATGGCACGGGACAAGCCCACCGTCGTCCAGCTGTGGGCCAGGTTGGTCTGCGCGGTTTGAATCTGATGCTCCAGTAATGCCAGGCTCACCGGTGCGCTCAATGCCGCCCGCTGACCTTCCAGCATCCGTTGACTGGTACGCAGGGATAACGCCTGCTTGTGATAACGGTGATGGGACGCACGGATAGTGTCACGCATCTGCTGCAACGTTTCGCTGGCATCTTCCGGGCCCTTGGTGTCGCGCAGCAACATCAGCTCCGCCTCACACTCCTGCACGCGCCGATGGAGGTTGGCATGGGTGTTGATGATCATTTCATAGCTGTCACCCAACAAGCGGTGACCCACTATCTGTTGCTGACTGCGCACCACACACTCGGCCAGCATCCGCTCCAGCTGGGGGAAATAGCTGCGCTGCAGCTGGTTATGATTGCGCCCTACCTTGCCCAGCAAGCCGTGTTTGGCAGAAATCGCCAGGACGTGCTCGGGGGCAAGGGTCAGTTGGCGGGCGGTGATCTGGCGCATCCGATCGATATTGGCCTGCACTTCCCGGGGGGCCAGCAGGTCATCCCACAAGCTGTCGATCTTGTTTAACAGGGCCAGCACCGCCGTACAGTGATCGTCGCGCAGGCTTTGGATATGGTCGCGCCAGATCTGCATATCGCTGGCTGTAACACCGGCATCCGCCGATAACAGAAATAAGATGGCTTGCGCTTCGGGCAGCGTCTTGAGGGTAAGCTCCGGCTCATTCCCCAAGGCATTCAGACCGGGGGTATCGACAATGCGCAGGCCCTGGCGCAGTAACGGATGATCCAGATTGATCAGCGCATGACGCCAGGACGGCACGGCCACCATGCCATCGGCATTGGTTTCTCCCAGCTCTTCGCTGTTGAATCCCAGCCTGGCTGCATCGGCTGGTGTTACCCACTTGCTCGCCGACACCTGATTAATTGCGGCGCGCATCTCTTCAAAGTTGCGCGGATCAAATTCGAACGCGATCCACTTTTGTGGAATGCGTTTAAAGCTCTGCAGGCTTGTGGGCGTGCGACGGGTTTCAATGGGCAGCAAGCGGACACAGTTGTGCGGTTGCGCGGGATCCCAACCTATCTCAGTGGGACACATGGTGGTTCGTCCCGGCTGGGACGGCAGCAACCGGCGGCCGCCCTCGGTATAAAGCAGGGCATTAATCAGCTCGGTTTTACCGCGGGAAAATTCGCCCACACAGGCGATGGTGAAGTGCTCATGGTGCAGTAGCTGCCGCGTGCGATGAAGCGTTCGGTTAACCTCGGGCGTGAGCATGGCGTGGCTTTGACCCCACTGCTCGAATCGCTGCAAGCGCGCATCTACCTGTTGCTTCCACCGATTATAGGCAGTCATCTGGCGATGCAGGGCTTTAACGTCCATGAGCGTGTACCTGGATTGGGCAGCTAATTGGTTATTTTTGCGCCAACATTAAAACGGAATTTGGCGCTGCCGACCAGCTCTTGCGCGCCCGATCGTGCGGCAAACGGATCAGTGGCCATTAATACGCGATCAATGGTCACTTGATCCTTGCTTGAATAACCCTTCCCCGACCTCAGTCCTCTACCTGCAACGCTTCCGGCACTACCGCGGGTGCCTGGATTAATACGGTTTTCTGGCGGCCCAGCTCGCCCTGCAGGATGGTGATATGGCGTTGCGGAACCTTGCACAGTTTGCTCAGCCATTTAATGAGGTGGGCATTCGCCTTGCCCTCGATCGGCGGGGCAGTAATCCGCATTTTTAATCGGTCTCCATGAGGACCGACGATTTCATCCTTAGCCGCTTTGGGTTGCAGATGGCAGTGCAGGATGAGGTCCTGCCCCTGCCAGCGATAATGGGTCACGCTTTACCAGACTCCGATAACCAGTGATGGATTCAGATAAGACGCTACGGCGGCACGCAGAATCAGCATATCCACCACTTTTAACGCGAGAATAACCAGAATGGGGGAGATATCGATGACTCCGCCCAGCGGCGGGAGCAGACGTCGTACCGGGGCCATCAGCGGGTGGATCAGCTGGTTGACGAGGTGCAGCAGCGGATGACCACTGGCAGGAGCAATCCAGCTGCCGATGATGGAAATAATAATGGACCAGAAAAAGATGTTGGAAACGATCGTGAGGCAACCCAGAACCGCCCAGATAAGGGAGTGCATCGGGTAGCCGATCAGCACCAGCTGGCCGTGAATCAGGCCGAGCACCAGGATGCCCACAAGTTGCAGGACCAGCATCAGCACCACCGATGCCATATCAATGCCCCAAAGGCCCGGGATGATTTTTCGCATGGGCATTAACAGCGGCTTGGTCACTTTGACGATACCCTGAGAAATAGGGTTATAAAAATCCGCTTTGACCAGCTGCAATAGAAATCGCAACACCACAATAATCATTAACAGGCTCATCAGGGTATAAACCACTAGATGGAGGATATTCGACACCATACAAACTGCTCCGCTTAGGTAAATTCAGGCGCTGTTTTAGTCGCCTAACTGTTCCGACAATTCTTTAGCCCGGGTTGCGCAGGCGCTCATGGCCCGCTGAAAAACTGCTCGAATCTGATCCTGTTCAAACGAGGCTATCGCTTGCTGCGTAGTGCCGCCCGGAGATGTCACTCGCCGCCGCAACTCCGCCACATCGACATCGCTTTGCTGCGCCAGACGCGCTGCTCCGTAAGCGGTCTGCAAGGTCAGCTCGGTCGAACATTCACGCGTGAGCCCGAGCGCTTCCCCGGCCTCGATCATCGCTTCCATCATCAGGAAAAAATACGCCGGCCCCGAGCCCGACACCGCCGTTACGGCATCCAGCAGCGCCTCTTGAGCAAGCCATTGCACCACCCCTACCGCGCTCAGCATCTGGTCAGCCAGAGTGCGCTGTGCAGCGCTGACCCGCGCACTGGCGTAGAGACCGGTGGCGCCGGCGCGCACTTGTCCCGGGGTGTTCGGCATGGCCCGCACAATGGCCTGCTCTGCGCCCAGCCACTGGGCCAGGCTGCTGGTGGTAATCCCGGCGGCCACAGAAATAATCAACGGACGATGCCCGAGCACCGGCGCTAATTCAAGGGCCACGGCTTTCAACACCTGGGGTTTAACCGCAAGCACCACGACCTCGGCCGTGCGGGCAATCGCCTGATTATCCGTGGAGGTATGAATGCCGAGCTGGCGGGTCAATTGGTCGAGATTCTCGGGCCGCACACCGCTGGCACTGAGCTGGTGCGGGGCAAAGCCTTCCGCCAGCAGGCCACCAATAATACTTTTGGCCATATTGCCGGCGCCAATAAAGGCAACCTGGGGTTTATTCATCATAACGTCCTGACAAGGCGGGAAAAGGAAACAGCCCTTTTTTAAAGACAACTGAATACATCTTAAAGACAACTAAATGCCATCAGCGGTAAACGTCTTCATCACGTAATCGACCCGCTGCTCGGGCGTGCGATGGGCGCGTGGCTTCAGGGATTCTATATGGCGCAGGCGCGGGAGCAAACCGCGACCATTGGCAACCTGAATGGAGAGGCCCGGACGCGCGTTCAGTTCCAATAACTGAGCGCCTCGCGTTCGGTCCAGCACAATATCGGTGCCGATGTATCCCAACCCGGTCATTTCGAAACAGCGGGACGCCAGCAATAACATGTCGCGCCAGTTGGCGATCTGGATTTCGTGCAACGGACGCTTGGTGTCGGGATGGTGGGTTACCGGCTGAGAAAACTGGACCGCCCGCAGCGCACTGCCGGTGGCGATATCAAGCCCTACCCCAACCGCCCCTTGATGCAGGTTTGCCTTGCCGTCAGAAGCCCGGGTGGCCAATCGCAACATCGCCATGACCGGATAGCCTTTGAACACAATAATCCGAATATCGGGTACGCCTTCGTAGGAATACCCCTCGAAAGAATCATCGAACTGGATCAGATCTTCAACGATGACCACATCCGGCTTGCCGCCGAGCGAGTAAAGTCCCGCCAGCGCGTTACTCATGTGGCGCCGGATATCCTCAATGGAAATCTCGACCCCGGAGGATTTAATGAATTTATTGCCGCGCCGACCGATGATAACCAGAATGCCTTTACCGCCGGAGCCTTTCGCGGGCTTGATCGCAAAACCGTCGAGCCCCTCCAGCTTTTTTTCGATGGTGGCAATTTCGTGCTGCTCGCTCACCACAAAAAACAGCGGCGGCGTAGCCACCTCAAACTCTTCCGCCAGCAATTTGGTTTTGAGCTTGTTATCGACCAAAGGAAAGAGGTGGCGCGCGTTATAGCTGCCAATAAAATCGCGATTGCGGCAATTCATTCCCAGAATTCCCATCTGCCGCAAGCGCCATGGACTGACCCATTTCACTTGATATCGCCCACCTTTTCGCTGGTGACATTGTCAATCATGGCGCGAAAGCGACGCAGTTCGGAAATTTTGTAACCGGTATATTGCCCCATCAACATAATCAACGCCAAAAACACCAGATTGATTTCGGGGAAATTAAACGTCAGGTGACCGACTACCGGTAACTGCATCAAGGAAAATGCCATCACCGCGACCAGCAGGCTCCCACCGCCTTGGATCAACACTTCACGCGGGCCTTCTTCTTCCCAGAGGATGGACATGCGCTCAATGGTCCAGGCAATAATAATCATCGGGAAGAAGGTAATGGTCATCCCGGTATTTAAACCCATTTGATAGCCGACCAGACTGAGCACCGAAATAATGAAAATCACCAGCACCACCAGCGTGGCGATCCGGGCGATCAGCAGCAGGTTCAGGCGCGACAGATAGGTGCGCAAGACCAGGCCAAAGGACACAACGCTGACAAAGCCGATCAGCCCTAAATACAGCGAGGTTTGCAAAAAGGCCACCGCAATCAGGATCGGCATAAAGGTGCCCGAGGTTTTGAGCCCGACAATCACCCGCATAAACACCACCACCAGCGCCCCGAGTGGCAGCAGGAAGAGCAGCTTGAACATGCCCTGCTCTTCAATCGGCAAGAGGTGCACGCCAATGATGGAGAAAATACTGTCGTTTGCCTGCGCCAGCTCCAGCGCCGGCACGGTTTGATAAATCATCGAGAAGCCGACACGGGAATTACGGCCGCCGATGACGTCCAGCAGCGCGCTATCGCCGCGATGCCAGAGCAACACGTTATCCGGCAAGCCTTGGGCGTCGGTGTAAGGGTTAAACAGCACCCACTCGCCTTCGTCATACACTTCAACCATGCGCGTCAGCGGTTGATGCCGGCGGGCATCTTCCAGATAGAGTCCGAGGGCCCGCCGCGCCGGAATGCCCGCCTGGTTGAGCAGCTTTTCCAGCAGTACCGATTTATCCGGCTCTGCGGTCAGCATCAGGGACGCGTTTTGATCGCGGGTAGAGTCGTTCAGCAGCTTGCTCAGCTCGCGCGCCAGACTGCGGGAATTGCTTGAGGTCGACAGTGCCTGCGCCAGGAGCTGGGTCGAAGCGGTTGCTTGCGGGCCATCCCATTCCACCGCTTTGGCAGCGGGTACGGCTTCGGCGGGCGCGTCCATTTCCTTATCCAGACCGCCGACAAATTGGGTTTTGTAATACAACGTTTGCGGCCCGCTGGCAGAGCGCTTGGTCCACTCACCGCGCCGGGTATGATTTTCCTCGATGACCGACCAACCATAGCCAGGGGATGCGGCCTGCTCGGTAAAGGTGCGAAATCCCGGGGGATCCTGGGGCAAGGCAAGATTGACGGTGGTCTCTTCACCGGTCGCGTAAAAGTCCACACGCGCTTCAATCAACCAGACCGGCCGCTGTTCTCCGGCAAAGAACGGGATTTCCATGGTCACATGGCGGAGCCAGGCGGTGCCCAGACCGATCAGCATCATAGTAATGATAATGGTGTAGAAAGGTGCGCGTGAACGGGCCTTCATCGTTATTGTTTCTCTTTAAAGGTGACTGCTAACGTTACTTCGCCGGCTCATCTTTTTTTGGTTCACGAACCACCGGCGCCAGATCGCTGCGACTGACATCGACCAGCATCAGGTCCCGCAGGATATTGCGTCCCACCAGAAAGGGATAAGCCTGATTTTCACGGTCTACCAGTACCAGTTCTGCCGCCTGGGTGACTTTGCCAATCGCTACCCGCATCTCCACAATGGGCCGTTCACCGTCACCGTTTTTCGCGGTGGAACGCAGATGCCGGCGCTCCAGCTCATGCACGGTATCGGTTTCCGGGTCGACAATTTTAAACCGCACCCAGCGCTGGCCTTCCCGTTCAAATAATTGAATATCGCGCGCGTCCAACTGTGACATGGTCACCCCGGTATTGATACGGGCGCGCAAGACTACATCAATAGCGGTCAGCAACACCTGCTCGCGCTCACCCACCAGTTGTTTGTCGAGAAACAACGCCTCGGCATTAGTGGCGGTAGGCGACACGACCCGCGGCGGCGGGCATTTCAGGGGCTGAGTGACCACCCGTTCGACTGGCGGGGGCGGGGGCGCTTCGGCCTGGCGCTTCTGCAATTCGACGCTTTCCTGCAACAACGCGAGGGTTTCATCCAGACGTGCCTGCTGTTGCTCCAGCAAGACCTGCTGCGACTGTTGAGCCTGCTGACATTGATCGAGCGCCGTCAATTCGGTTTTCTGCACCGAGAAATAACTGGAATTACACGCACTGAGGAAGAACGACACAACGCTAATTGACAACCAACGACTCAACAACAGGGGCTTCATACGCATTAGGGCCAACGGGCTCGGATTTTGTGAAAAGAAATGCTGCTATACAGCAATGACGAAACCGTTCGCGATAGCGCGAACAGCAACTTTTGAAGCTCGGCAATTGTAGCTGGAGATTTGTTCAAAACACTATCCAGTCGCTTGATTTTTTTGGCGCCCATGATCACCGGCGATAAACATTGGGATAGCTCTCGGGCAGTCGGCGAAAACGTTTGTATTCCCATTGGTATTGGGCCGGCGCGCAGCGCACACAGGCTTCGACACTGGCGTTAAGCCCAGCCAGCGATACCTGCAGATCTTCACTGAACAGTGCCGGGTCTACATCGAGCACTTTCATGGTAAAACCGCCCCGCACCCGCTGCGCAAAAACGGAGACTACCTGGCAGCCGGTGCGTTGAATCAGACCGTGAATTAAGCCAATTGTCAGCGCCGGCTGGCCAAAAAAAGGCGCAATACCGCCCGCAGCGTCTTTTTCTGGCACCTGATCGGGCAGAATACCGACGATCGTGCCACGCTGCAGCGCTTTTAACAGCATCATGACACCCTTGCGATTGGTGGGCGCCATCGTGATATCCAACTTGCTGCGGCCACTGAGCACCAGATCATCCATTGCCTGGGATTTTAACGGCTGATACATCGCTGTGAGGGGCGCAATGCTGGCCAGGTACGGCGCGACCACTTCCCAGTTGCCGTGATGCGGCGCCAGCACCAGCAGACCCTTGCCGTCCGCCAAGCGCGTGCGCAATAAGTCTTCGCCGTCAACCGTGCAAATATGGCGCTGCAACCAGCTCCAGGAGTTGCGCCAGATTGCCGCCGCTTCGGCTGCGGTTTTGCCCGTTTCCATCAGGCTCTGACGCGCCAGGCTACGCTGCTCTGCCGGCGACAGCTCCGGAAAGCACAATTGGATATTGATCGAGGTGATGCGTCGGGAGCGACCCTTGCCGATCCATAACAGCAAACCCACCAGCGTGCCAATTGCCCGGCTGACAGGCAGCGGCAAGAGCGCCAGTAGTTTGAAAATGTGCAAGGCCAACCAATCTTTCATGCAAGTCCCGCTATCGTGCCCGGAAAAAATACCGGGAAGCTTACCGGAAAATCGCCATCCTCTGCACGTCATGCGTACCAATGAGGCACGACAACCGCTATAATCCGGCGCTCTTTTGCGCACCTGTTACGCAAAATTTTTATTGTTGCCCGGAGGCAGAACTACCGTGTCTGATTGTTCCAAACCTGATGTCAATACTTTCCAGGGCCTGATCTTAGCGCTCCAAGAATACTGGGCGCGCCAAGGCTGCGTTATTCTGCAACCACTGGATCTCGAAGTAGGTGCCGGCACTTTTCACCCGGCCACTTTCTTACGCGCCATCGGCCCCGAAACCTGGAACTCTGCCTACGTCCAACCCTGCCGTCGTCCCAAAGACGGTCGCTACGGCGAAAACCCCAACCGCTTGCAGCACTACTACCAATTTCAGGTGGTGCTGAAACCCTCGCCCGCCAATATTCAGGATCTGTATCTGGGTTCGCTGCGCGAGATGGGCATTGATACGACCATTCACGATATTCGCTTTGTCGAAGACAACTGGGAATCGCCTACGCTGGGCGCCTGGGGTCTCGGCTGGGAAGTCTGGCTCAACGGGATGGAAGTCACCCAGTTCACCTACTTCCAACAAGTGGGCGGCCTGGAGTGCTATCCGGTCACGGGCGAAATCACCTACGGCATTGAGCGCATTGCCATGTATTTGCAGGGTGTGGATTCGATTTTTGATCTGGTCTGGACCATTAACCCCAATGGCGACAAAGTCACTTACGGGGATGTGTTTCATCAAAATGAAGTGGAGATGTCCACCTATAACTTTGAAGAAGCCGATACCGAATTTTTATTTCAGAGCTTTGATTTTTATGAGCGCGAAAGTCAGCGCCTGATGGAAAAAAGCTTGCCCTTGCCCGCCTATGAAATGGTGATGAAAGCCTCCCACGCATTTAACTTGCTCGATGCGCGTCACGCCATTTCGGTTACCGAACGCCAGCGTTTTATTTTGCGGGTACGCACTCTGTCGCGCGCCGTTGCCCAGGCCTATTACGACAAGCGCCTCGCGCTTGGTTTCCCCCTTGCACCCGAGGCGTTGCGTAAAGAAATTTTGACGGCTGCCGCCGACCAGGCTGTTGCGGCAGAGGGAGATAAATAATGACTGCTGATTTTTTATTGGAATTGGGTACCGAAGAGTTACCCCCCAAAGCGCTTAAACATTTACTTGCGTCACTGGCGGAAAATATTGCGGCCGGCCTGCAGGCCGAGGAACTCAGCTACGCTGCGATCAAATCTTTTGCGTCGCCTCGCCGTCTGGCGATTGTTGTCGAGGCGCTGGCCGAATCAACGCCGGAAAAACAATTAGTCATCTGGGGTCCGCCTAAAGCTATTGCATTTGATGGCGCTGGCAATCCCACCAAAGCGGCACTCGCCTTTGCTGAAAAAAATAATATGTCTGCGAGCGAACTGCGCACCGAAAGCGATGGCAAAGTCGAAAAGTTAATTGTGCGCGTGACCCATGCCGGCAAGCACACCTGCACCTTGCTTGGCGATCTGGTAGAAACGGCGTTTGCTAAATTGCCGATTGCCAAGCGGATGCGCTGGGGCGCTAAACGCACCGAGTTTGTGCGTCCGGCCCATTGGCTGGTGATGCTTTATGGCGATGATATTGTCGATGCCGAAGTCATGGGCTTGCGCGCCAATCGCATTACTCGCGGTCACCGCTTTCACTATGATCAGGAACTGGTTATCGACAACGCGGCCGACTACCTGACGAAATTAGAAAACGTGGGTTATGTGTTGGCCGATATGCATGAGCGCCGCGCCCTGATCCAGCAACAAGTCGAAGCACAAGCTAAAAATATTGGCGGCGCCGCTGTGATCGACGACGACTTACTGGATGAAGTAACCGCCCTGGTCGAATGGCCCGCCGCACTGACCGGTAAGTTTGACGAGCGCTTTTTGGCCGTACCCGCCGAAGCATTAATCGCCTCGATGAAAGAACACCAGAAATATTTTCATGTGGTGGATTCTACTGGAAAGCTGCTGCCTAACTTTATTACCGTAGCCAACCTTGTCAGTCGGGACCCGGCGCAAATTATTGACGGCAATGAGCGCGTCATTCGCCCGCGTTTGTCCGATGCCGCTTTCTTTTTTGAAGTCGATAAAAAGACATCACTTGAATCACTGCGCGAGCGTTTGAAAACCATCGTGTTCCAGGCACAGCTCGGCACCGTCTTTGACAAGACCGAACGGGTCGCCGCTCTGGCCGCAACCATTGCGCAGCGGCTCAATGCCAACACCATTTTTGCTGAGCGCGCCGGCAGGTTATGCAAGTCTGACCTGGTCACCAATATGGTCGGTGAGTTCGACAATATGCAGGGTATTGCCGGTTACTACTACGCGCTCAATGACGGCGAAGATGCCGAAGTAGCGGCGGCGATGAACGAACAATACCTGCCCCGTTTTGCCGGCGATGAATTACCCACCACGACTACCGGCACTATTCTCGCACTGGCCGATCGTCTGGATACCCTCACCGGTATTTTTGGTATCGGCCAGCAGCCGAGCGGTTCTAAAGATCCCTTTGCCCTGCGTCGCGCCAGCATCGCGGTGCTGCGTATTCTGGTCGAGAAAAATTTGGATCTGGATTTGCGCGATCTGTTGACGCTCGCTGCCGCACAACATCGTGCACTGCCCGCGACTGATGGCCTGGTGGCAACGATCCTCAGTTACATGCTCGATCGCTTCCGCGCCTGGTATGAAGATGATGATATTCCGGCAGAGGTGTTCCAAGCCGTTAACGCCCGCCAGCTCAGCACGCCGCTGGACATTGATCAACGCGTACAAGCCGTACACGCATTTAATCAGTTACCGCAGGCGCAGGCTCTGGCGGCAGCCAACAAGCGCGTGTCCAATATCCTCGATAAACAAGGCGGCACGATAACAGCCACCCTGCAACCAAGCTTGTTGGTCGAGCCGGCAGAACACGCACTGGCGCAAGCCCTGACGGATAAAGTGGTGGTGGTAACGCCCTTATTGGTTGCACGAAAATATACCGAAGCCCTCGCCAGCCTGGCAGATTTACAGCCGACGGTTGACGCATTCTTTGATAGCGTGATGGTGATGTGTGATGATCCGCAGTTGCAACAAAACCGTCTGGCACTTTTGCAGCAATTGCGCGGGCTGTTTTTAGAAGTGGCGGATATTTCCTATCTGGTGCCCGCCAAAAACTGACCGCCTTTACTGTAACTTGCCGTTGTGAATCGGGCCCGGCCAAATTACAAGGATGTAAACTAAATCCGGTTGCAGAATGACCACCTGCGCCGAAAACTTTGTCCGACCCGTAACCTGCATCTCTGTGAGCACCCATGAATTTAGTTATCCTTGACCGCGACGGCGTCATCAACCAAGAGCGACCGGATTTTGTAAAAACGGCGGATGAATGTGTGCCCATTGATGGCAGCATTGCTGCTATTGCCCGTTTGCACCAAGCCGGCTTTACCGTGGTGGTGGCCACCAATCAATCGGGCCTTGCGCGGGGAAAGTTTGATCTGGATGACCTGGAAGCCATGCACGCGAAACTGACTGCTTTAGTGGAAGCGGCGGGCGGAGAGATCAGCGCAATTTTTTATTGTCCTCATGCACCGGAAGACAAGTGTAAATGCCGCAAACCAAAACCCGGTTTATTAGAGGCCATTGAGGCGGAATTTAATACCTCCGTCGAAGGCGTGCCGTTTATCGGCGACACGCTGCGGGATTTACAAGCGGGCCGGCAAAAAGGTTGCAAGCCCATCCTGGTTCTGACCGGCAACGGTGCCGACACCTTGGCCGCGCTTCAGCACGCACAACCTGCCACTGATGATTTACCGCAGGTGACACTTGAGCAGGTGCACACGTTTGCTAATCTTGAGGCCGCAGCCGACCATTTAATTACGGCTAAAAATCTATCTCATAACGAACAAAACGAGCGAGACTAACCGTGCTTTATTTTCGCAGTTTTCTTTTTTACGCCGGACATCATATCTCGGGCATTTTGATCGGCACCTTGGCGATTATTATTTGGCCACTCATGCCCTACGCCTGGCGCTGGCGCATCGTTACCTTGTGGAACCGCTTCACTATGTTCTGGTTGCGCCTATGTTGTGGCATACGCTTTAGAATCATCGGGCAGCGGCGTCCCGAACAATACCCCTGCATCGTTCTGGCAAAACACCAAAGCACATGGGAAACCATGTTTTTGCAATATTATTTTGGCCCGGTTAGCACCATTCTGAAAAAGGAATTGCTGCGCATACCTTTCTTTGGCTGGGGCCTGGCCACCACCCGGCCTATCGCCATTGATCGCGCCAATCCCGTACAGGCGCTGAAAGACGTCAAGACCAAAGGTCTGGCACGTTTGCGACAAGGCAACAACTTGCTGATCTTTCCGGAAGGAACCCGTATTCCGCTTGGCAAAGTCGGCAACTACGCACGTAGCGGCGCTGATATTGCCTGTGCAGCGGGCGCACCTATCGTGCCCGTTGCCCATAACGCCGCTGAGTGCTGGCCCCATAAAGAATTTATTAAACACCCCGGCACTATCACTGTAGTGATTGGCGAGCCGATTCCTACTGCAGGTCGCGACCGCAAAGAATTGACCGAAGCGGTGAAAGAGTGGATTGAAACCCAAATGCAGCAAATGCCACCGGCCCGTGCTGACGGCCAACGGCCCTGGCTGACAGTCGACGAAACATCTGCATAACCCTGCGTAAGATCCATGCAACAGGCACCGGCTGATACTGGTGCAGATTTTCTGCGGCGCAGAGTTCGAACACGTTCAGTCGTGGTGTGCGGTCACTTTACTCAATCGCATTAACAAGTAATTTTTCATGCATTGCTGAGTCGCATTTTTCAGGCATATGGTTCAGGCGACGCATTCGCAGCCGCGCTGAATTTGACCCTTTTTTACGGCCCGTCGGTTTGACATTGGCCGGAAATTTTTGCATTGTTGGCCCTCACTTACCGTCTGGTCTTTATCGCACGCGGAACTCACGGATACCTTCGCAATTTCTTCCACAATAAGTCCTTCGCTCCATTAACCAATGCAGGCGCACATCATGTTTAAACTCTCTTTGCCCAGCCTCATACTTTTAACTTGTATACTAGTCGCCCAAACAGCCCTTGCTGAAGACGGCTATGAGATGTGGCTCCGTTATCAACCCATTACCGACAGCCAGACACTCAAGCGCTACCAGCAGCAACTGAGCCATATTGTTGTTGAAGGCGAGTCACCTATCCTTAGCACCGCGCAGGCGGAATTGACACGCGGGCTGGGCGGTCTGCTCAATCGTTCCGTGACCACCGACCAGAAAATTAAAAAAGGCGCTATCGTCATCGGCACCCCGGCCAATTCCCCGTTGATTGCCAGTCTTAATCTCGATGAGCGTCTGGCCCAAGTAGGCCCGGAAGGCTTTGTTATCACCCAGACCAAGGTCAACAAGCGCGCTGCGTTGGTGATTGCGGCTAACGCCGACCAGGGTGTGCTCTACGGCGCGTTCCACCTGCTGCGCCTGATCCAAACCCATCAGGATCTCACCAATCTCTCTGTCGATAGTGCGCCGCGCATTCAATACCGGGTGGTCAATCACTGGGACAACCTCAACCGTCTGGTCGAGCGTGGTTATGGCGGTTTATCGCTGTGGGAATGGGGCAGCCTGCCCGAATACAAAAACCCGCGGTACACGGATTACGCGCGCATCAATGCTTCCCTGGGGATCAACGGCACCGTGATCAATAACGTGAACGCCGACCCGCGTATTTTGAGCGACCAGTTCCTGGAGAAGGTCGCCGCGCTGGCGGACGTGTTCCGCCCTTACGGCATCAAGATGTATCTGTCGATCAACTATGATTCACCGCGCGTTTTTGGTGATCTGGATACCGCCGATCCACTGGACCCGCAGGTACAGGCCTGGTGGCAGGCGCGCGCCGATAAGGTCTATTCCTACATTCCCGATTTCGGCGGCTATCTGGTTAAAGCTGATTCCGAAGGCCAGCCCGGGCCACACGGTTATGGCCGCAATCATGCCGACGGCGCCAACATGCTGGCGGACACCCTCAAGCCTCATGGCGGGGTCGTGTTCTGGCGTGCCTTTGTGTACAACCCGGATATTGGCGACCGTTTCCGTGGTGCCTACGACGAGTTCACGCCGCTGGATGGCAAGTTCCGTGAGAACGTGATTCTGCAGGTAAAAAATGGCCCGATTGATTTCCAGCCGCGCGAACCCTTCTCGCCGCTGTTTGGTTCCATGCCTAACACCAACACCATGATGGAGTTTCAGGTTACGCAGGAATATTTTGGGTTTGATAAACATCTGGCCTACCAGGGCCCGTTGTTTACTGAAAATCTCAATACGGATACGCACGCTAAGGGCCCGGGCTCTACCGTAGGGAAAATTCTCGAAGGCAAGGTCTTTAACTACAGCCGCACCGGCATGGCAGGGGTCATTAATCCCGGTACTGACCGCAACTGGACCGGCCATCCGTTTGTACAGTCCAGCTGGTACGCCTTCGGCCGTCTGGCCTGGGATCACACCCTGACCGCTGAAGCGATCGCCGAAGAGTGGGTACGCATGACATTTACCAACAATCCGGCGTTTATTGCGCCGGTGAAAACCATCATGATGGATTCGCGCGAAGCGGGTGTGAATTATCGCAACCCGCTCGGGCTTACCCATTTATACGCACAGGGTCACCACTACGGGCCTGCGCCCTGGCTGGATCAATCCGGTCGCGCTGACTGGACCGCAACTTACTATCACCGCGCAAGTAAAGACGGCATCGGTTTTGACCGCACACCTGGCGGCTCAAATGCGGTGGCCCAATACCATCCCGCGGTTCGCGACGTCTATGCTGACCTGAATCAGGTACCGGAGGATCTGCTGTTATGGTTCCACCATGTGCCCTGGACGCACAAAATGAAATCCGGCAAAACGTTATGGGAAGAACTGGTAGGTAAATATTACGAGGGCGTTGAGCAGGTCCGCACTATGCAAAGACAGTGGGATGCACTCGAAGGAATGATTGATGCTGAGCGTTTTGAACAGGTAAAAGCGCTGTTGAAAATCCAGGAGCGGGATGCGGTTCGCTGGCGCGATTCCTGTGTGCTTTATTTCCAAACGCTGTCTCGCATGCCGATTCCGGCCGGCCTGGAAAAACCACAGCACTCGCTGGAGCATTACAAAACATTAGAGCGCACTCACTACGTGCCTGAACCCTGGCACCCTGCCAGCAGCAGCCGCGCCTTGCGTTAACAGGTTATGTGTTGCTTTGGCCTTAACTGGCTGCAGTTAAGGCCCGCACGGCGGGCGCAATGCCCGCCGCTGCTTATCACCACCGCTTAACACCCTTCTGTCTTAAATACGTTTCCGTCTTGAATAACCGTCTATCTCAATACGCTGGGATTCCAAACGCGGCGCTGACCATTCAGTGCAGATTTTTTTATTGTTTTGATCTGCACGCCTGAGCGATCCACGCTGTTAATCCTGACGCGACCGGCGCATTAAATGAATCGGACCTACAGCGGTCGTGAAACCGTGCTGTCGATAATAAGGTATCAACTCCGCTACACAATAAAGCTCAAGATGTTTAACGGAGCCGATTAAGGAATGGGATTTAATGGACTCAAGCAATTGGTTGCCTAGCCCCTGCTGGCGTTTGTGGGGTGCAATAATGACGTCAAACAAAAATGCCTTGAATACGCCATCGGTCAGTACGCGTGCAAAGGCTATCAACTCACCCGCCTCCACCAGCGCAAAAATCAGCGATGAATTTTTTACGCAGGTTTCGGTTTCTGCGTAACTACGCCCCGCTGACCACCATTCATTCTGGTAGAGCTGATGTAATTGCGCTATTTGTGAATCAGAAAGCTGATGAACGAGCTGCATACCTATTCCGCGTGATAGACAGATGATTGATTTTACTGCCGCGCCCAGCGCACGACAAATCGCGCACCACCCAACGGCGAATCCTCCAGCGTTACACGGCCACCGTGCCAATGCACGATGCGCCTGACAATCGCCAGGCCCAAGCCAAAACCGCTGGCTTGCGCGACCTCCTCATTAGCTAAGCGCACAAAGGAATCAAACACTCTGTCCCGGTCTGCGGCGGGGATGCCCGGCCCGTCATCCTCCACCACCAATTGATAATCCGTTGCCGTTACTGCGAGCTCCACCTGAATGCGTTGCCGGGCAAAGCGAGCCGCATTTTGTATCAAGTTTTGCAACACGGTTTCCATCAGTTTCCATTCACAGTTGAAAATTGCTCCGGGGCTATGATCGACAAGCTCAATCGTCAGTGTTGGCGGCCGCTCGCGCAATGTGCGCGCCAACAGCTCATCCAACAACTCTTTCATGTGCCCGTCGCGCCGGTCTAGCTGACCCGAACTCTGTTCGAATCCGGCATAAAGCAGAAGGGAATTAATCAGGCTTTCCATTTCCAAAATATCCTGCCGAATACCGCGCAGGCTTTGCTGATGTGTCTGGGCTGAATCAGTGGCTTCGCTCATCGCCACGGCAAACTTCATCCGCGCCAGCGGTGTGCGCAACTCATGCGAGACGGCATAAGTCATTTCTTTATGGGAATTGATTAATTCGCGAATGCGCTGGGACATTTTATTAAACGCATTGGCTAAAGAATAAATCGTTGAGCCGGGCGCAATGGTCAAAGGTTCCCAGTTGCCATCACGGCCAATATGGCGCGTTTGCTTTTCGAGGTTGCTCAAGCCCCGTGAGAGAGGCCAGATCCACAAAAAAATCACAACCGCGATACCCAGATAAAACGTTACCAACAAACCTGAATAGATAATGGAATAATTTTTCTCGGGTATCGGCGCCTGCAGCACCAGAATTTGATCGCTCTGCCCCACGCGCTGATACCAGCTGTAATTTTCACCGGCGGCAACGGCGACCTGTTCACCCAGCATAATGTTTTCACGGATACTGGTGTTGGCCAGATCATCGATATCAATAAAGCTGATGTGATGGTGCAACTGTGGATCAGTACGCGCCAACCAGGCGGATTGTTGTTCGGGAGAAAGGTCGATCAGCTGCTGATTGAGCAGCGTGATCAAATCGGTGATTTCTGCCGATTGTTTTTGCTGCGGTGCAAGGCTTTCCCAGAATTTGTCCAATCCCCAGCCTATCAGTACGACTGACAGAACGATGAACAAGTAAAGGGAAATAAACGCGCGACTCATAACGGCATTATTTGTTTCCAGGCATCCGCGACCAATAGATAGCCACGGCCCCAAATAGTTTTGATACGCGTGGGCTGGTCGGGGTTATCGTTAAGTTTTTTGCGCAGCTGGGAAATCCGCACATCGATGGAGCGATCCAGACCATCGTACTCACGATTGTAAATCTGATTAAACAAAAACTCCCGACTCAATACTTGATTGGCCTGATTCGCCAATGCCAGGAGCAAATCGAATTCGTGGCTGGAGAGATGGATCTCCTCACCCGCGAGCAACACTTTGCGCGCGTTAGGATGTATTTCCAGCGCGTCAAAACGCAGCGGACTTTGGGCTTGATTATCCTGCTGATAATACCGTCGCAGCAGCGCGCGCACCCGCGCCAGTAAAACACGCGGCTCGACCGGTTTGATCACGTAATCATCGGCGCCGTATTCCAGACCAAGCACTTGATCGACATCGCTGTCGCGCGCGGTAAGCATCAGAATCGGCCCTTTATAATGCGGTCGCAGTTCCTGGCACACACTCAGGCCATCTTTACCGGGCAACATGATGTCCAGAATAATCATGCCGGGATTAACGTTCTGGGTTTTACGCAGCACGCGATTACCGTTGTCTTCGAGGTACACGATAAAATCATGGGCCGCTAAATAGTCTTTGACCAGCTCGGCCAGACGACGGTCGTCTTCGACTAACAGGATGGTGTTGTTCAACATAACCTAGAAAAAATTCCATGGATTGCGTCGTTGTCGACGATAGGTCTTTTGGTGATGAACTACTTCAAATACTTCCTTACCCACCGCCTGTTCGCTGTGATCTTCTCGCAGCTGGAAGTTGGTACTGGCACTCGCACTGATTAGAAACCGGTAAGCCCCTTTAGTGCTATCAGTCCAGCACTGTAACGGCATGGGTTCGCCGTCTTGATACAAGCAGAGCGATCGCTTGTGCGCTGACGACCAGGTGACTTCAAGCTCGTCGCGACACACTTCTTCATTATCGGTTAAGACACACAGTCGAGGTTTCAGCGAAAAATGAATTGCGGGCAAGCTGTCGTCGGCGCCTGCTGTGGCGCAGACCAGGCTTGCCAAAAGGGCGCCGCTCAAACAAATTGCCCAGCGCCGTTGTTGCCGGATCACTCCCTTAAAAATGGTATACCCCTCCAACAAACACCGTGACCACCTGATCGTCAGTGACTATTGGGCTGCGGGAAATCTCTTCCGCAAGATGACGGTAAATGCCCGTAAAACGCAGACTCCAGCGTTCATTAAGCAGATAGCGCCAGTCGAGCCGCGCTATGGCAGAGACGCCTGCATCCACATGATAGGCATGGTCCACGAGCATCACTTCATCGGGACGAATGCCGTAGTAATAATTGAGTAAATCGGCGCTCTGCCAAGTTGCACCGATGGACGCCGTTAACGCGTGCCGCTGATACTGAAAATGCCGCGCCAGTGCGACACGCACTTCGGTACCCTGGTGCACCTTGCTGATATCTTCCAGCCAATGCGCGTGGAATGTCCAGTCGGATAAGGTCAGCGCATATTCCACACCGCCCAGGGCCGCCATGCGTCGTTTATGTAACCGACTCATATCAATGGCGGTTTTGCTCTCCCCAAAATTATTGCGGTTAGGATCAGCCGTGGTTTTATAAGGAAGCTCACCACTGGAGGTGGTTAACAGCGCCCGACTGTCGAGAATAAAGTTACCTGGACTCCAACGATGAAAATAAACCTGCTCGTAACTGGGGGTTACCAATAGGTTCAGCTGATGCGTCGCGGAATCCAGCAGAATAAAACCGAAATCGAGATTTTGAATAAAGAAGCGCTGGCCGTTGTAAGCAATGTCCGGAAGGATAAGCAAAGGGATATCTTTGTTGTCCATCATCGGATTGGTACGCAGCCCGGCTCCGATGCTTACAGCGACCTGCCACTTGCCCACCTCTACGCAGTCGGACGTCCGCGCATCACACCCCTCGGCAGCCGCCAAGGGCTGGGCTATCCATATCAAGAATAAGAGCAGTAGGCGGGTACGCATAAAATAATTCCAGGCTAACCGACGGGCTCGCCCAGCTTACTATTCATCCACTTTTGGTTGTGTAAAAAGTTGTAGCTGGTGCGGGAGGGTATGGGCACTTACGGATGAGCAATACCGTAAGTGCCAAGGCGTCAGATGTTAGCGCTGTTTAATTTTCTGATCTTTGGTGAGGCCAGAGACGATTTCAATATTGATACCATCAGAAAGGCCCGTTTCAACTTTGCGCTTTTCAAACACCTGGGAGGCAACCTCAACTTCAACAAAGTGGTCATTGCCTTCGATCAACAGATCGCGCTCGTTGATAGCCAGTACATCTTCACGCTTATCCAATACGATGTCCGCATTCGCCGAGTAGTTAGCCCGCAAGAACAGTTCATCGCTTAAATTAACCGCAGCGCGAATCTGGAATTTGATGGTGCCCTGGTCTTCCACACCTTTGGGTGAAATATATTCCAGCTCCGCAGTAAATGGCTCACCTTCCAGTGCCCCGACATCAAGCACCAGCTCCATACCCTCGCGAATTTTGCCGACCTCGGCCTCATCGACCAGACCTTCAAAGATCATATCGTTCATATCCGCCAGAGTAGCAACCGTTGTGCCGGCGCCGAAGGTACTGGACTCAACAATGAAAGCACCTTCTTTATTGGGAAGATCGAGCACCATACCGTCAACTGTTGCGCGAATCATATTGGAAACCAGATCCGACTTTTTGGTGGCACCTTCACGAATCAAGAGCAGGTTATTTTCTGCCGACTGCACCGCTTCGCGCTGCAGGTTGTAGTTGAGCTCGTAACGGTTGTACTCAGAGATCGATATTAATTTATCGGCGTACAATTTTTTCTGGCGCTTCAGCTCGTCTTCCGCATTGCGCAAATTAATACGCGCCGACTCCAGTTGTGACTCAGCTGAGTTCAACATCACCATGTTCGGTGCAAGGGTAATGCGTGCAATCAAATCGCCCTTTTTAAGGGTGTGGCCCGCTTCAACAAACAGTTGTTCGACAACGCCCGACACCTGCGAGGTAACGTTGATTTCTTTGCGCGGAATTACCTTACCAATCGCCACCGTCTTTTTAACAATGGTCGCTGTGAAGGGTGCCGTGGAGGTATAGGTGATTGGCTGTTCGCGTGATTTATTGAACAGGAACATCGCCGTTCCAATAAATATGAATGCAATCAGAATTAAAAAAAGGTAACCGATAATTTTTTTCATGTTTTCTCTTCTTAGATGACGAAGGTTTACGATTTAACGATGTGTATTGCGCTCGCTATTCATCTTGCAAAGCGACGATTGGATTAACCCCTGCGGCTTTTGCAGCCGGCAATAACGAGGCCAATAAACCCGAGATGACCAGTACCAGCAAAGCACTGATAGCCGTTGCAAAATCCACTTCTGGCCGCATGAACATGTCGGAACCACCACCCATGGCGAGCAGTTTGCCAATGCCTTCCAGCAGAAATACGCCGACAACCAAACCTGCATAACCGGCAATTGCTGTGATGAATATTGATTCCTGGACAATCATGCTCACGATTGAAACCGGCGTCGCACCGAGGGCCTTGCGCAAGCCAATTTCGCGGGTGCGCTCCTTCACCACAATCAGCATGATATTGCCCACACCAATGGCGCCAGCCATGATGGTGCCGATGGCAACAACCCAACTGAACATGGCCATGCCGGTGAATAAACCCTGAATCTTGTCGAACTCGTTCTGCAAATTAAAACTGCCAAACACACCCACATCATCAGGCGATACTTTTTTAATTTCTGCGAGATACCGAAGCACATCCTGTTCGGCCACGCGGGCATGCAAGCCCGGTTGCGGCAACACAATAATGCTGCCTACCCAGCCGATCTGATTGAAGGCATAGCGCAGGGTATCGTTGGGAATATAAATTTTTTCTTCTTCTTGTTGCTCATTGCCACTGGACATCGATCTAAAAACACCGATCACGGTAAAGCTGATTCCCGAAATGGTGATGTCTTTGCCAACAGGATCAATGTCTGCATCAAACAATTGCGTGCGCACGCGCTGGCCAATGATTGCAACCTTGCGCCGTTCGTCATCGTCAATCGCGTTGATACTGCGACCCGCCAGCATGCGCAGAGAATTAATATCGTCCATGCCGGCATGGGTGCCTTGCACAGAAAAGGTGCCGTTCTTATCTTTGTATTTGGTATAAGGTGGAGAACCGCCCCAGATGCCGACGGAGTTTTGTCCCCGCGCAAAACTTACGCTCGGCACGTTTTTTTCGATGGCTTCGACATCCTGTGCTTCAAGACGAATTTGCCGGCCAATCTTCATGCCTTGGTAAGGTACCTGAGTAGGCCCTTGGGTCCAGATCCAGATGATGTTGGGGACGCGCGGAAAGCCTTCGTTAACACCGTTTTCCAAGCCCTTGCCCGCACCCAGCAGTACGGTCAACATAAAAATTCCCCAGAACACACCAAAGGCGGTTAAACCGGTACGCAACTTGTGCTGGCCGAGGGTCTTGAATATTTCCTGCCACTTTTCGGTATCGATAATCATGATCAGTCCGCCCGCATCGCTTCGATTGGCATGATTTTGGCCGCACGTATCGCCGGCATCAGCCCGGCCAAGGCGCCGACGACGACGAGTAGAATAATGGCGGTAATCGCGGCCTGAAGATTAATTTCCGGATTGCTAAAGTAAGGCAGTTCGGCCCCTGCTGAACTTAATCCAAAGGAAATCAGTTCGATCAAACCGACACCGAGCACCAGACCGGCATAACCCGCGATGCTGGTGACCAAAATAGATTCAAGCAATAGCGTGCTGATTATATGGAGCGGTGTTGCGCCCAAGGCTTTGCGTACACCGATTTCGCGCGTGCGCTCTTTAACGGTAATGATCATGATGTTACTCACACCGACAATACCGGCCATCAATGTTCCCAATCCCACAAACCAGATAAACGCATTGATTCCCGTAAATAATATGTTTACCTGCTTGGCCGGCTCAGCCATGTTGAATGACACCACTGCGCGACGGTCACTCGGGGCAACATCGTGGCGACGTTGCAACACTTCGACCACTTGCTTCTCAACCTCGAACCCATCGAAGCCGGGCTTAGGACGCAACCAGATGGTAGAAATCTGATCGCTGTTACCAAACATTTTTTGCGCGGTACTGATGGGGATGTAAGCGCGCTCTGAGTCTCGTCCACGATTCATTTTATCGTAGAAGACGCCGACAACTTTCATCACTACGCCGTTGAGTCGAATGTCCTTACCTACCGGATCAACGTCTTTACCAAACAGACGCTCCGCTACCACGGTTCCGAGAACGACAATCTTACGGCCCCCGGTATCATCCAAAGGATTGGTTTTTCGCCCAAGGGGAAAAGGGATGCTCTCTTTAACCCGAAACATTTCCTCGGGAACGCCATGAACACCGAAGTTGCCGGTCTTGTCACCGTAGGTCAGCAGCACACCACCACGCTGAATAACGGGTGAGAGAACATTGATGCCGGCTACTTCCCGCCGGATAGCGGCAACATCCTCGGTGCGCATAACAATCTGTCGACCCAGACCGCGACCTTTGTGGGCGACGGAGGTTGTCCCCGTGTAGACCACGATAAAATCGAGTACATCCGAGCCAAAATTTGCATAGACGCCGTTTTGCATGCCGCGTCCGGCGCCGAGCAACAGCATCAACATAAAGATGCCCCAGAAGACGCCGAAGGCGGTAAGCGCGGTGCGCAACTTGTTCTGGCGCAGGGTAAAGAGGATTTCCTGTAAACCATCCATGATGCTTACTCTTCGTCAGCCGTCACCGACGGCTCTGCGGTGTCAAATTTTGAGTGACTGCCAGCGGCGACAATCAAACCGTCTTTCAACACAATCTGCCGCTGGGTCTGATCCGCAATATCCTGTTCGTGCGTAACTATGACGATGGTATTGCCGAGGCTGTGAACCTCTTTGATCAACGCCATAATGTCCTGAGTGGTTTTACTGTCGAGTGCGCCCGTAGGTTCATCCGCCAGGATAACCTTGGGCTGGGTTACCAGCGCACGCGCAATCGCCACCCGTTGCTTCTGGCCACCCGAGAGTTCATTGGGCATATGATGCGCGCGCGCGTCCAAACCCACCATTTCCAGATACTTAGTCGCGCGGTAGTTGCGTTCCTTGCGGCCAACATTCTGGTAATAGAGCGGCAAGGCTACGTTTTCAGTGGCGTTTTTAAAGGGTAATAAATTAAAGGATTGAAAGACGAAGCCCAGCAATTCGTTACGCAATTGCGCAGCTGTCTTTTCTTTCAGCTTATGAATTTTTCGTCCTGCGAGGAAATAGTCACCCTCGTCGTGGTTGTCGAGAATTCCAAGGATATTGAGGAGGGTGGACTTACCGGAACCGGACGAGCCCATAATCGACACTAATTCACCTTCACGGATGTGTAAGTCAATGCCTTTCAGAACGTGCAGGCGCTGCTCACCGCTCGCGTAATATTTATGGATGCTATCTAATTTAATCATGTGAATCTCTTTTATACCCTGGCGTCTGCTGTTGCCCAGCTTATCGAGTTTTTTACGCTGTCGCAGTTTAAAACGGGCTGCTCTTACGGAAATTTACACACTCATGACATCTGTCATATGGGTTTCTACCAGGGTTAGAGGCATCTTTTTTGGATTTGGATTCAAGCCACTGAATTATTTTATTGGCGTCGAGCAGGGTGGCTGAATACCCGAGACGGGCCATCAGAAGGAAGGGAGCCTGAAGCGGCTTTTATGTGCGCCACTGACTAGCACTAATAATCCTTCAATAAAAAGGCGCAGCCATCACTGACTGCACCTGTTCTATGGTGGATCTTGTTCCTTTCGCGCGCGTAACGCACCGTCATCACACCATTCATTCACAACCTACTGCTGCGCTGTTCACAGCACACCGCTGCGGTTAAGCGCATTGATCAACGCCTTGATGGCCGAGGTCATGATATTGCTATCGCGCCCCACCCCGAAGACCGGCTTGCCATCAGCCACTTTAACTTCCACGTAAGTCACGGCAGCCACATCCGAACCTTCGCCAACGGCGTGTTCATGGTAATCAATGACATTGACCTCGGCACCGGTAAACTGGCTCAGCGCATGGGCCGCCGCGTCGATGGGGCCATTACCGGAGCCATTAATTTTCACCGGTTGATTTTGATGCTGCGCCTGAATGATGATTTCAACCTGATGCGCGTCATCCTCTTGGGTAATTCTGCTCGACTGATAGGTAAGCGGTACCTGGACGGCCACATATTCCTGATCAAACAAACGGGCAATTTCGCTGCTTTTAATTTCTTTACCGGTACCGTCACTCACCTTTTGCACGACGCCACTGAATTCAATCTGCAACCGACGTGGCAGTTGAAAACCCGCTTCCTGTTGCAACAGGAAACTCACTCCGCCTTTGCCAGATTGGCTGTTCACCCGCACCACCGCATCGTAACTGCGCTTTACATCCGCCGGATCAATCGGCAGATACGGCACTTCCCAGAAGGCATCCTTTTGCTGTACGGCCAGGCCTTTCTTAATGGCGTCCTGGTGAGAACCCGAAAAGGCGGTGAAGACCAATTCACCCGCGTAGGGATGACGCGGGTGGACAGGGATCTGGTTACAGTCTTCCACCAACTTGCGGACCCGATCGATATCCGAAAAATCGAGACCTGGATTAATCCCCTGAGAATATAAATTCAACGCCAGGGTAACCAAATCAACGTTGCCGGTGCGCTCGCCATTGCCGAACAAGCAACCTTCAACCCGATCCGCACCGGCCATGACCGCTAACTCAGCCGCAGCGACGGCTGTGCCCCGGTCGTTGTGCGGGTGCACACTGATAATGATGGAATCGCGCCGGTTGATATGGCGATGCATCCATTCAATTTGATCCGCATAGGTGTTGGGCGTACCCATCTCCACCGTGGCGGGTAAATTCAGAATCATTTTTTGCTCGGGTGTGGGCTGCCAGATATCGGCCACGGCATCGGACACTTCTTTGGCAAACTCAATTTCTGTGCTGGAAAAAACTTCCGGCGAATATTGATAGATCCACTCTACTTCCGGTGCCTGGGCAGTTAACTCTTTGACCCACTTGGTACCTTGGATCGCAATATTTTTAACCCCTTCTTTGTCGGTGTTGTAAACGATTTTGCGAAAGGCCGGCGCTAACGGATTGTACATGTGCAAAATGGCACGTTTCGCACCGCGCAGACTCTGCACCGTGCGCTCAATCAAGTCGTAACGCGCCTGCACCAGCACCTCAATAGTGACGTCATCGGGAATATGGTTTTGCTCGATCAATAACCGGGTAAATTCGTAATCGGTATCCGATGCCGAGGGGAAACCAATTTCGATTTCTTTGAAGCCTATCTGCACCAGCGCTTTAAAAAAGCGCAACTTAGTGGCTACGGACATAGGATCAATCAGCGCCTGATTGCCATCGCGCAGGTCGGTACTCATCCAGATCGGCGGCTTTTCAATGATCTTGTTCGGCCATTGGCGATCGGGCAAGGATACGCCAACAAAGCGCTGATATTTCGTGGATGGATCGCTGAGCATGATGGTCTCCGTAGACGGGTAGAAAATAATAAAACCTGCGCGAAGACTCTGCCGGTCTGGCCGTTGGGAGTGCCCAATTGGCCGCTGCCTGTCATGACCTTGATGAGGTGTAAATGAGGTAGCCCTGCAATCCGCTTGTGGCGGCTTATCTTCGCGATCAGGTTTAACTCAGTATATGCTCGTACATGCGCAATATGATTTTAAAGATTGTCCTTATTCTTTTAATTTAAATAGTATATTGCCGAAATGTGATATAAATTAGCAGACTATATTTGTGTTCTTTAACGGATGACCATTATGGAACTGGATCGCTACGATCACCTTATTTTGCGCGAGTTACAAAAGAACGGACGCATCTCTAATCAGGAGCTGGCTGATACGATCAGCCTTTCGCCCTCGCCCTGCTTACGTCGGGTGAGGCAACTGGAAGAAGCGGGATTTATCGACGGGTATGTTGCGTTGCTTAATGCCCGTAAATTGGGCTTGACGCTGGTGTCCTTTATTCAGGTAAGCATGGATAAGCACACACCCGAGCGCTTCGACGCCTTTGAGAAGATGGTAGACAACTATCCCGAGGTGCTTGAATGCCACCTGATCACTGGTCAAGCGGCGGATTATTTACTCAAGGTTATCGTGAAAGACATGGATGCCTATCAACAATTTTTGCTGCAGAAGCTGACAAGAATTGAAGGTGTAAGCGGGGTACATTCGTCGTTTGTCTTAAAATCGCCAGTGCGCAAAACCGCTCTGCCGGTGTGACGGTATGGGCGTTGGTGCGTTGG
>CAYTQQ010000006.1:40862-60637 GCA_964440135.1 uncultured Cellvibrionaceae bacterium
CGCCAGTGCGCAAAACCGCTCTGCCGGTGTGACGGTATGGGCGTTGGTGCGTTGGGGGAGTTTTAACAACTTGAGAACGTGAATATGAGTTAGTTGGGGATTTGCCTCCCCACCAGGTTAAGACGCACTCACCGCGTTATCCGGATCGTCGACTGCCACCGGCTCGAGCCACTGGTCACTATCGCGCTGGGCATCCAGCCAGGTTAACAGCAACTGCCAATCACTTTGGTCACGCACATAATGTTGTTGTGGGTAGTCTGCAATGCCCCGCCCTTCGCTATAGGCGCGCACATAATTCTGCGAATCGCGCAGGGTCGCGGGAAAAGGAATATTTAAACTTAACAAAAATTTCTGCAGTCGCGCCCAGGCGTTGGTCTGCTGTTTAACGCGGTTGGCCACGACCGCAATCGGGCGGCGCTGGCGGCGCATACCGGGCGTTAACAACAGCTCGCCGATAAAGCGAGCGCTCGCACGAATATCCATTTCTGACGGCAGTACGGGAATAATAATGAGATCGTGATTTTGCACCAGATCATCCAGTGCCGGACCCGCCATTCCCGGAGGCGCATCGGTGATTAACCAGCGCGTTGCTTTGGGAGCGCGCCACTGAAAGCTGCGGGTAGTGCGGGCCAAGTGGTCTATCTTCACGTTGAAAATGGCAGGCAGGTTATCTGCCCGTTGACTTGCCCAATGAGATGCTGAGCCCTGTGGATCTGCATCAATCAACACGGTGGGCTGCCCGCGAGATGCTAACCAAGTAGCGAGATTGGTGCTGACTGTGGTTTTGCCGGCCCCACCCTTGCCATTAATGACCAGCACGCGGGTTGCCTTAAGTAATTGAATGGACACCAGAGGCTCACGCGAGAGGGGCGGAGTTTGCCGGGTAATACTGCGGGTTTTTTCCATGACTACGCCACTAATGATCAAATCTCAGACAAGTATAGTCATCTATTTAAACATTTCCCCGGGCGGTGCTTTTTTGCGGCCAAAAAAAAGCTAATCAAAAGATTAGCTTTTTGAACTACCGGCCACCAATCACTCGGAGGCTTTTTTCTCACGACGATCACCGCGACGGCGATCTTCTTGAATACTCTGCGGCAGGCCGTCGTCCTGCTGACGGCGGTCAGGCCGCTGGCGCTCTTCAAGTGCGTCGTTTATCTGACTAAAGGTCACTAATTTTTTATCCACTTTTACATCATCGCCCATAAATTTCTCCCTCCTTTGAATGAGGTAACTGCCTTAACTGTCTGAAAAAACAGATACCTCAGTATAGACGCTATTTTTAAATATCCAAATTCGCCACAGCCAAGGCGTTGGTTTCGATAAACTCGCGGCGCGGCTCGACGTGATCTCCCATCAGCGTTGTAAAAATCTGGTCTGCGGCAATCGCATCCTGGATGGTTACGCGCAGCATCCGGCGAGTTTCGGGATTCATGGTGGTTTCCCATAATTGTTCCGGGTTCATCTCACCAAGGCCTTTATAGCGCTGGATGTTGTAGCCTTTGCGTGATTCTTTCATCAACCAATCCAAGGCTTCGGCAAAGTTACTGATAGGCTGTTTGCGCTCACCGCGCTGCATATACGCACCCTCTTCAATCAGGTTTTCGAGGTTTTGCCCCAGCGCAACGATGGAAGCGTACTCACCGGATTGGAAGAAGTCGTGATTAAACTGGTAAACCGTGGAGATACCGTGAGCGATAATTTCTACCTGCGGTAAAAACAGGTGGCGCTCGCTGTCTTCACGCACCGAGACTACGTATTTTTGACTACCGGCCCGTGTATCGAGACTGAAGCGTGCGCCCAGCTGATCACACCACTGCTGCATATGACCGGCGTCAGCTAGATGCTCAGAGCGGAGCTCTGGCATATAAATCATCTTCTCCAGCATTTCGGCAGGATATAAGCGCGAGAGCCGCTCAATCGTCGTCATTACTGCACGGTATTGGGCCACCAGAGCTTCGAGATTTTCCCCACTGATAGCGGGCGCGTCGGCATTAACATGGAGACTGGAGCCTTCCAATGCGGCCTGGGTCAGAAATTCGGTCATCGCCGCTTCATCTTTAAGGTATTGCTCCTGTTTACCTTTGCTGATTTTGTACAGCGGGGGCTGGGCGATATATATGTGCCCACGCTCAATCAGTTCACGCATCTGGCGGAAGAAGAAGGTCAGCAACAAGGTACGAATATGGGAGCCGTCTACGTCGGCGTCCGTCATGATAATAATGCTGTGATAGCGCAACTTATCGGGGTTGTACTCTTCCTTCCCGATGCCACAGCCCAGGGCCGTAATCAACGTACCTACTTCAGCACTGGACAGCATTTTGTCAAAACGGGCTTTCTCGACGTTAAGGATCTTGCCTTTGAGCGGCAGGATAGCTTGGGTTTTGCGCGCACGACCTTGCTTGGCAGAACCACCGGCCGAATCACCCTCCACCAGGTAAACCTCAGACAGCGCAGGGTCCTTTTCCTGACAATCGGCGAGCTTACCAGGCAACCCGGCAATATCCAGCGCACCTTTGCGACGGGTCATATCCCGCGCTTTACGGGCTGCTTCACGTGCCCGGGCTGCTTCAATCATCTTGTTAACAATGGATTTGGCTTCACCGGGATTTTCAAGGAGGTAATCGCTAAAGATCTGGTTCATCTCCTGCTCAACGGCTGTTTTTACTTCCGAGGAAACCAGTTTGTCTTTCGTCTGGGACGAAAATTTAGGATCGGGGACTTTGACCGAAATAATGGCGGTTAAACCTTCACGCGCATCATCGCCAGTGGTAGCGACTTTGGCATTTTTAAGGAGCCCTTCCCGCTCAATATAAGTATTCAAACTGCGCGTCAGGGCCGCGCGAAAACCGGCCAGGTGAGTACCGCCATCGCGCTGGGGAATGTTATTGGTGTAGCAATACAGGTTTTCCTGGAAGGAATCATTCCACTGCAGGGCAACTTCTACCCCAATACCATCCTCGCGCTCCATAGAAACGATATGGATGACCTTGTTCATCACACTCTTGTTCTGGTTCAGATAC
Source organism: uncultured Cellvibrionaceae bacterium (assembly GCA_964440135.1). Lineage (GTDB taxonomy): Bacteria > Pseudomonadota > Gammaproteobacteria > Pseudomonadales > Cellvibrionaceae > Cellvibrio. The sequence goes on from CAYTQQ010000006.1 coordinate 43,886, forward strand.
TCGACAAAGGCTTTTAATCCGCCTTCATACTGGAAGGTGTCTTCCTTGCCCGAACGTTCGTCACGCAGAATGATGCCGACGCCCGAATTGAGGAATGATAGCTCGCGCAGCCGCTTGGCCAACAGTTCATACTGGAACTGAATGTTGGTAAAGGTCTGCTTGGAAGGCTTGAAATGAATTTCGGTGCCCGTTGCGGAAGTATCACCGACAACCTTTAAAGGCGTCTGTGGCACACCATGATGATAAATCTGCTCATGGATTTTTCCACCGCGGCGGATGGTCAATTTCAACTCTTCGGAGAGCGCGTTCACTACCGACACACCTACTCCGTGCAATCCACCTGACACTTTATAAGTGTTGTCATCGAATTTACCGCCGGCATGAAGCACTGTCATAATCACTTCTGCAGCGGAAACCCCTTCTTCATGCATCTCGGTTGGAATGCCGCGACCATTGTCACTTACTGAAATCGTCTCATCGGGATGAATAGTGACTTTGATTTCTGTGCAATAACCTGCCAGTGATTCATCAATGGAGTTATCTACTACCTCAAAAACCATATGGTGCAGTCCCGAACCATCGTCGGTATCTCCGATATACATCCCAGGACGCTTGCGTACCGCATCCAGTCCTTTTAACACCTTAATGCTGGACGAATCGTAGTTCTTGCCTTCTGACATACCAATCTCCAAGTTCCACTTATGGCTTACAGCACTGCTTAATGATCAGGCTGTTGAATCACTCTACCCTGTTCCACGTGGAACAGTTTGATCTCGACGTTAGTTGCTTTTTCCCATGGCTCAATCAGTGAGCGCTGGTCAACTCCCGTAATAAATACCTGGGTTTCCATCCTTTTCAACCACTGCACCAGCAATGCACGATGCTCTTCATCTAGCTCGGCCGGTAAATCATCGATGAGATAAATGCACTTTCTTCCCGTGAGCTGGGAAAACAACAATCCTTGGGCGACCTTAAGGGCTGTGACCAAAAGCTTTTGTTGTCCTCGCGAGAGAATGTCGGCCGCGTCCAAACCGTTCAGTGTTATTTTTAGGTCTGCGCGATGTGCGCCCAGCCGGGTGAACCCCTGGTTTCGATCTCCTTCAAAGGCCCCTGCCAACGTCTGTGTATAAGACAACCCCTTATCCCAGCCTTGGTAGAAGCTTAGTTGGAGCCCTTCCAACCCTAGGAATTCTTGGGATAATTCCGCGAAGCTTCTGTTAAAGCTATCCAGCGACGATTTTCTAAAATCCGTTAAACGCTCGGTAAAACCGATTAACTCTTGATCCCAGGATTCCAACTCAAAGCTGTCTATTCTATCACGCCGGAGCAGGCTATTGCGGTGTTTAAGGCATAGTTGATGATCCTTCCATACCTGAAAGAAGTTTGGTTCCACGTGGAACACCAGCCAATCGATAAACTGCCGCCGCTCTTTAGGGCTGCCATCCAACAACTGAAAAGAATCAGCATTGAATATCTGCAATGGAAGATAGGCGGCTAAGGCTGCGGCCGAAGACACCGAAGAGCCATGCGCTTTAAAACTCACCTCACCGTTGAGTTGACGATTAACACCCAAGGGAATAGGGGTAGCGCCATTTTTGACCTGACCAAACAAGGTGTAGGAAGGCTGTTGGTAACGTATGAGGGGTTTGTGTTTATGGGTACGGAAAGAACGGCCCAACCCCAAAATAGAAATGGCCTCAAGGATGCTGGTTTTACCAGAACCATTGAGGCCAAAAAACAGGTTAACGTGTTCCGAAGGATAGATATCAACAGCCTGCAAATTACGCAGGTTTTGAATCATTAGACGCGTAAGGCTCACAACTGCGTCTACTTTAATAGGAAATCATAAAGAGCAGATGCACCTATTAAAGACGCATCGGCATGACGACATATAAAGAATCGCTGTTGTCAGGCTCTTCCAACAAAGCACTGCTGTTAGCATCTGACAGCGTCATCTTGATGTTTTCGTGATTGATAACGTTAGCTACGTCCTGCAGATAACTTACGTTAAAGCCAACCTCTAACGAATCACCGGAATAATCCACCAGTACCTGCTCTTCCGCTTCTTCCTGTTCCGGGTTATTAGCCACAATCGTTAACATCCCATCGGACAACAATAAGCGAACCCCGCGGTACTTCTCATTCGACAAAATAGCAGTGCGGGCAAACGCCTGCTTCAACGCCAAGCGAGAACCAATAACCACTTTATTGCCACCCCGTGGCAGTACGCGCTCGTATTCCGGGAACTTGCCATCTACCAGTTTAGAGGTGAAGGTATAGTCACTTGTGGTCACCCGAATATGGTTTGAGCTCAAGGTCACCTCTACCTGCGCATTGCTATCATCCAGCAGTCGAGCGAGCTCGAGTACACCCTTGCGCGGCAAAATTGCCTGGATGACATCCGCGGTATTTACCGCTACAGCCCGAGTACACATCGCCATACGGTGGCCGTCAGTAGCCACTACGCGCAGCTGATCCTGACGTACTTCCCACAACATGCCATTCAAATAATAGCGCACGTCCTGCTGCGCCATCGCAAAGGACGTGCGTTCCAGCAGCCGCTTAATTTCTTCCTGGGCGCACTGAAACTGTAAATTACCCGGCGTGTCTTCGACATTCGGGAAATCTGACGCCGGTAAGGTCGATAAGGTAAAACGACTGCGGCCACTTTTTACCAACAGACGACCTTCTTCCAATATAAATTCAATACTCGCGTTTTCCGGCAAAGACCGGCAGATATCCACGAGCTTGCGCGCTGGAACTGTAATTTCCCCGCTAACGCCCGGCGCTTCCAACTCTAAACGACCCACAATTTCCACTTCAAGATCAGTACCGGTCAATGACAATTGGTTGTCGTTGAGTACCAGTAGCACGTTTGCCAATACCGGGAGTGTTTGGCGGCGCTCTACCACTCCGGCTACAAGCTGCAATGGTTTGAGCAATGCTTCGCGCGATACGACGAATTTCATGAGGTATGTCTCTTCAGGTTATTGGAAGCCGATGGCCGGTCACTATTATTCAAACGTTTCGGGTGTAAAAGAATCTATCTTTAAAACCAATAAAAACCTATTAATATAGATTTAATAATAAGAAAAACTGATTATCAGGTTGTTAAAGAACGCAGCAAATTTTTCATATCTTCGCGAATCTCTGCATTCTCTTCCTGCAGCTCTTTTATCTTTCTGCATGCATGTAACACAGTGGTGTGGTCACGACCGCCAAATGCCTCGCCGATCTCCGGCAAGCTGTGATTGGTCAGCTCCTTTGCCAGCGCCATGGCCACTTGGCGCGGACGCGCCACCGAACGACTGCGACGCTTGGATAGCATATCGTTCATTTTAATCTTGTAGTACTCACCGACCACCCGCTGAATATTATCAATTCCTACCTGCTTATCCTGCAGCGCGAGCAAATCTTTTAATGCCTCACGCACCAATTCCACATCAATCGGTCTGCCCGTGAAATTGGCGCTCGCGATAACGCGCTTTAACGCACCTTCCAGATCACGCACATTGGCTCTGATGCGCTGAGCAATAAAGAAGGCGGCATCATGGGGCAAATCAATGCCAACCTGCTCCGCCTTCTTCATTAAAATAGCGACGCGGGTCTCGAGCTCTGGTGGTTCTACCGCCACCGTCAAACCCCAACCAAAACGCGATTTTAACCGTTCTTCTAAACCATTAATTTCTTTCGGAAAGCGATCGCAGGTCAAAATAATTTGACGTCCACCTTCTAATAAGGAGTTGAAGGTGTGGAAAAACTCTTCTTGGGAGCGCTCTTTGCCCGCAAAGAACTGAATATCGTCGATCAATAACGCATCCATCGACCGATAGTAACGCTTGAAGTCATTAATAGCATTGAGCTGTAACGCCTTGACCATATCAGCCACAAAGCGCTCGGAGTGAAGGTAAACCACCTTGGCATTAGGGTTTTTCGCAACTATCTCATTACCGACGGCCTGCATAAGGTGGGTTTTACCCAAACCTACACCGCCATATATAAAGAGGGGGTTATAGGCACCGCCCGGATTTTCAGCCACCTGGCGGGCCGCTGCCAGACCTAACTGGTTGGATTTACCTTCAACAAAGGTGGCAAAGGTGGAGGCCGCATTGAGGTAGTTACTGTGCTTCAGCCCCCCTTCAATATCATTTTCCTGAAGCTGACGGGTTTTCTCGGGCACAGGTTCCGGGGCTGCGGCGCTGCTGATATTAGCGTTGACCTCGGTTCTGGCAAGGCTACTGTTGAGCGCCGCAGCGACCGGTGTAGCCGCACGGGCAACAGAGAGAGCAGTAGATGGTTTAGCGCTGATTCCAACAGCTACATTCAAATCAGCGCCTTGTTGATAACTGGCCACTAATTCACGAATGCGACCGAGAAACTTCTCTGCCACCCAATCACAAATAAAACGGTTGGGCGCAAGCAGTCGCAACTCATCCGGCCCGGCCGAGTCATCGATTTGCAACGGCCGGATCCAGGTATTGAACTGCTGAGATGGCAGCTCTTCCTGCAAACTGGCGGCACATAGATTCCAAATCGATTGCAGCAAAACCACCCACTCCCCACAAGTTATTATTAAAAAATAGCGCGGGCTAGTCTAACCGGATCATTTTCAGTTATCCACAACTGCGTCAAAAAATAATTTTCGCTGCTTACTAATATTTATTGTAATTCAACAGGTTGTAGCGTATCTGATAGAAAGGTTATACATAAAAAATGAAATTTTACTGGTTAAACTTTAAACAGTGTTGTGGATAAACCTGTGTATATCCTTTTTGTAAGTTGGTAGCAAGCAGGTATTACTCAAGAGGTTAGAAAAAATCTGCCTAATTACCCGTCTCTATAAGGAATTTGATTGCTTTACATACCCGCTTTCATTAAAATCCCCGCCTCTTTTCACACGCCATGCGTGTGGATCTTTAAGGCTCTGTCAACAAGCAGGTTAGTTTCATGAAAAGAACATTTCAGCCCAGCAATCTGAAGCGCGTTCGTGTTCACGGTTTCCGTGCACGTATGGCTACCAAAAACGGCCGTTTGGTTTTGGCTCGTCGTCGTGCTAAAGGCCGCAAGCAGCTAGCTGTTTAATTCTGCGTTAGCTGTGTTATTAAGTTTCCAGAATTAAAGTCGCTAGAGTGGCTGAACACGCGTTTCCCAAATCGCTTCGTTTGCTCCAATCCAGCGACTTTAAGACTGTCTTTGATCAGCCACCATTCCGCGCTTCTCATCAGTATTTTCTGATTCTCGCTCGCCCCAACAATCTCGACCATCCCCGTCTTGGGTTAGTGATTGCTAAAAAAAATATCCGTCTTGCTGTACGCCGCAACCGTCTCAAGCGTCTTATTCGTGAAAGTTTTCGCCACCAACAGCAATCCTTAGCCGGTTTAGATGTTATTGTACTGGCCCGCAAAAGCATGGACGAGATGAATAATTCGGATGTTACCGAACAGCTCACTCAACAGTGGCAGCGACTGTTACGTCGTGCAAACAAATCAATGAAAGTGACGGAGTGAGACAAGCATGCGCTGGATCACGATCAAACTCATTCATATCTACCGCTTTCTACTCAGCCCCTGGATTGGCAATCAGTGTCGCTTTTATCCCACTTGCTCCCATTATGCGGAAGAAGCAATTAACATACACGGCTTTATAAAAGGTGCTTATCTAAGTGGACGTCGCCTATTAAAATGCCATCCTTGGCACCCGGGCGGACTTGATCCGGTACCGCACAAAACTCAACCTCAACCTATTGATGGCAGTAAATAAGATGGATTGGCAAAAAAACCTGTTGATTGCGGCTATCGTCGCGGTTCTATTTATGCTGGTGATTCGCTGGAACGATTTTCAAGAAAATCTTCCTATTACCTCTGTTTCAAACAGCGCGACAACGAATTTCGAAAGCGACATTCCCGCCTCCGTTGCCAGTGACGTTCCTGCAGTTAACGATCCGGAACAATCCATTACTAGCGCCGCCAGTCAGCCAGCATCAAGTGCCCGAATCCGCGTGCTCACCGATAGCCTTGATCTGCTTATCGACCCCCATGGCGGCGACATAGTGCGCGTCACCCTTCCTCGCCATTGGGCCAAGCAAGATACCCCGAATGAAGCGTTCGTGCTCCTGGATGAAGCGCATACCTATGCCCTTCAAAGCGGCTTGGTCGGCGCTAATGGCACCGATACCGCTCAAGGCCGCCCACTGTTCAGCGCTGAAAAAACAGAATACCGCCTGGAAGAAGGCAGTGATCAGCTCATCGTGGACCTGCGTCTACAACAAGGCGCGGTGGATATTATCAAGCGCTTTATTTTTACCCGCGGTGAATACCTGGTAGAGATGGAGTATGTCATTGATAACCGTAGCAGCGACGCCTGGAGTGCTAACCTTTACGGCCAGATCAAACGTGATAGTCAGAATTATCAAAAAGTCAGCGCGTTGCAAATGAATCCCTTCCTGGGGGCTGCGATTACCACGCCAGAGGAAAATTATAAAAAGCTCAGCTTTGACGACCTGCAAGAGAAAGACTTCAAAACCACCAAACAAGGTGGATGGGTCGCTATGGTGCAGCACTATTTTGTCAGTGCCTGGGTTCCCAACAGCAATACCCAAAACAACTACCATCTGCGCCGCAGCGGTACTCAGGATATTTACTTATTGGGCTTTACCAGCGAGCGCACCGAAGTCGCGCCCGGTAGCCAGGGTAAATTAACCGCCGCCTTTTATGCAGGGCCTAAAGATACAAAACGCCTGGCCCAGATTTCTCCCTACCTGGACCTCACCGTCGACTACGGTTTCTTATGGTGGATTGCCAAACCTCTGTTCTGGCTACTAGATCTGATCCACAGCTGGGTAGGCAACTGGGGATTGGCGATTATTGGCCTGACGTTCATCGTCAAGGCCGCCTTCTTCCAATTGAGCGCCACCAGCTATAGATCCATGGCCAAGATGCGCAAACTGGCGCCCAAGATGGCGGAGTTAAAAGAGCGCTGCGGTGACGATCGGCAGAAACTATCGCAAGAAATGATGAAGCTCTACAAAACCGAAAAGGTAAATCCACTCGGAGGGTGCTTGCCTATTCTGGTACAAATGCCGGTGTTCCTGGCCCTGTACTGGACCTTGATGGAAAGTGTTGAGCTGCGTCACGCTCCCTTTATCTTGTGGATTCAGGATTTATCGGTAAAAGACCCCTACTTTGTTCTGCCCCTGATCATGGGCTTAACCATGTTTCTGCAAATGCGCCTCAATCCTGCGCCACCCGATCCTATGCAAGCGCGTATTATGCAACTGATGCCGATTGTCTTTACCTTCATGTTCCTGTGGTTTCCCGCCGGTTTGGTACTTTACTGGGTCACCAACAACACGCTCGGTATTCTGCAACAGTGGTACATCACCCGGCAGATCGAAAACGCGGACACTAAAGCTTAACCACTGTGGATCTGATCAACGACACGATTGCCGCCATTGCCACCGCCCCCGGGCGTGGCGGTGTCGGTATAGTGCGGGTCTCCGGCCCCAAAGCCAGCGCTGTAGCGCACGCCATTGTTCAGCAGCCCCTGCAACCGCGCTACGCCCATTATTGCCCCTTTTATTCCGCCACCCACGAAGTTCTGGACCAGGGGATAGCCCTTTTTTTTCCGGGTCCTAACTCATTTACCGGTGAAGACGTGCTCGAGCTGCAAGGCCACGGCGGGCCGATTATTCTCGACTTACTCCTCCGGGAAATCAGCCAGCTCGGCGTTAGACTGGCGCGACCCGGCGAATTCTCGGAACGTGCCTTTCTCAATGACAAGCTCGATCTGGCTCAGGCTGAAGCCATTGCCGATCTGATTGACGCCACCAGCGAACAAGCCGCGCGCAATGCGCTCCACTCTTTACAAGGCGCGTTTTCAGCGCGCATCCACGAACTGGTCGAAGCCCTCATTCAATTACGGATTTATGTGGAAGCGGCCATTGATTTTCCCGAGGAAGAAATTGATTTTCTGAGCGATGGCCACGTAGCTCGCGAGTTAGCGCTTATTGATCAAAAGCTAAACCGGGTATTCCAGGAAGCACGACAGGGCGTTTTAGTTCGCGAAGGCATGCGCGTGGTAATTGCGGGCCGTCCCAATGCGGGTAAATCCAGCTTACTGAACGCACTCAGTGGCCGCGACAGCGCCATCGTCACCAGCATCGAAGGCACTACCCGGGATGTTTTGCGCGAACATATCCACCTTGATGGAATGCCGCTCCATATTATTGATACGGCAGGATTGCGCGAGAGCCCCGACGAAGTTGAACAGATCGGCATTCAACGCGCCTGGCAAGAAATTCAGCAGGCCGACAGAATCTTGCTGCTGGTCGACAGTCGCTCGCATCCACTGGCGAGCCCGCGCGAACTGTGGCCCGAGTTTGTCGCACAACTGGAACATCCGGACCGAATAACCCTGGTACGCAACAAAATTGACCTCAGCGGGGAACCGTCGGGCGTATTGTCCTTTCAAGATCACCTTTATATAGGCCTGAGCGCAGCCACCGGCGCGGGCATGGATGCGCTGAAACAACACCTCAAAGATGTTATGGGTTTTCAGCAAACCAGTGAGGGTGGATTTACCGCGCGGCGGCGACATCTACACGCGTTGGAACGCGCCCAGGCATTTCTGGAAACCGGCAAAGCACAGCTGCAAAACTACAATGCAGGAGAATTACTCGCGGAAGACCTGCGTCTGGCGCAACATGCACTGGGCGAAATCACGGGTGAATTCACGTCAGATGACCTTTTAGGGCGTATTTTCAGCAGCTTCTGTATCGGAAAATAGCTGCTAACCTCCTTATTACCATTTCCTCATCTTTTCTATTTCTTTACTCCAAACCCTCCAGTAAAAGTAATCTTATAAAGTTATCCACCGGCTTTGTTGGGTAACTTACACAAGTTATCCACATTTATTCACAGGTTTATCCAATAACTGCCTGTTTTACATGATTTTTTCTTAAGAAAATAAACATCTGTGGGTAACACTGTTCATCTACCCCCGTAAAAGCTGCCCATCAAATTGGGGATAAGCCTGAATTTCCTACCTCTTTGTATAACTCATGCTTTTACTACCAGCTTAGTGCCAGCTTTTAAGCAGCTTACAACGCCTTTTTCCCAGGCCTTATCCTTAATATAACTTATTGATAAATAATTGATTAATTAGGTTATCCACAGAATTAGCTGGCCTCATTAGTAGTAACAGCATTTAACATTCATTAATTACTTATATATTTATTTATTAAATAATTTTTCGCTGTTGTAAGCTGCGCAACCCATCGAAAATGGGGATAGCTATTTTTTGAACAAGTTTTGTACAAGTGCTGCGCGCAATCTATAATGACGCCCCTTTTTCATCTCCCATCTCCACCGGCTGGCTAGTGAGGCCTCTCGAATCATGATTTTTCCCGAACGTTTTGATGTCATTGTTATTGGCGGCGGCCACGCGGGGACCGAAGCATGCCTCGCGGCTGCGCGGATGGGCGTAAAGACCTTATTGCTGACCCACAACATCGAAACCCTGGGCCAGATGTCCTGTAATCCGGCCATTGGCGGTATTGGTAAAAGTCATCTGGTGAAAGAAATTGATGCCTTAGGTGGCGCTATGGCGTTGGCGACGGATCAGGGCGGCATTCAGTTTCGTGTGTTGAATGCGCGTAAAGGCCCGGCGGTCCGGGCGACCCGTGCTCAGGCAGATCGGGTGCTCTACAAAGCGGCAATCCGTTCGACACTAGAAAACCAGCCGAACTTATGGATTTTTCAACAGGCGGCTGATGATCTGATTGTGGAAAATGATCAGGTGCGTGGGGTGATCACCCAGATGGGCCTTAAATTTTATGCATCCGCTGTGGTATTGACTGCAGGAACTTTCCTCGGTGGGATGATCCATATCGGCTTACAAAATCATTCCGGTGGCCGCGCCGGTGATCCGCCCTCCATTGCACTGGCTAAGCGGCTGCGTGAATTGCCGCTGCGCGTTGATCGTTTGAAAACCGGAACACCCCCGCGAATTGATGCGCGCACGGTAAATTTTGAAGGTCTGGAACAACAATGGGGTGATGACCCGCGCCCGGTGATGTCAGTGCGCGGCAACCGAACTTTGCATCCACAACAAATGTGTTGCTGGATTACTCATACCAACGCAAACACCCACGACATTATTCGCAGCGGTCTGGATCGCTCGCCGATGTACTCCGGCGTCATCGAAGGGGTGGGTCCGCGTTACTGTCCATCGATCGAAGATAAAATTCACCGCTTCGCGGACAAAGAGTCGCATCAGGTTTTTATTGAGCCTGAAGGTTTAACCACCCACGAACTCTATCCGAATGGTATTTCCACTAGCCTGCCCTTTGATGTGCAAATGAATCTGGTGCGCTCTATCAAGGGGTTTGAAAATGCGCACATCGTTCGCCCCGGTTATGCGATTGAATACGATTTTTTTAATCCTCAGGATTTGAAACACAGTTTAGAAACGAAACATATCAGCGGTTTATTTTTTGCCGGGCAGATAAATGGCACCACCGGTTACGAAGAAGCCGGTGCACAAGGTTTGCTAGCGGGCTTGAATGCCGCATTACGCGCTCAAGAAAAAGATGCCTGGTGTCCGCGACGCGACGAAGCTTATATCGGCGTGTTAGTGGATGACTTGATTACCCTGGGCACTAAAGAACCCTACCGGATGTTTACCAGCCGCGCTGAGTACCGTTTGTTATTGCGCGAGGATAATGCCGATTTGCGTTTGACTGAAAAAGGTCGTGAACTCGGGTTGGTGGGCGAAGAGCAGTGGCGTATTTTCTGTGAGAAACGTGAAGCGATAGCACGCGAACAAGAGCGCTTAAAGTCTACCTGGATTCAAGCAGGCTCGCTTGAGGCAAAAGTGATTGAAGAGAAAGTGCAAACGAAATTGCTGCACGAATACAACCTCTACGATTTACTTAAGCGCCCCGAGCTGGGTTATCAGGATGTCGCCAATATCAAAGGTGAAGCCATCACTAATGAACTGGCCGCTGAACAAGTCGAGATAGACGCGAAGTATTCCGGTTATATCGAACGGCAGCAGGAGGAGATAGATCGTCTGCGTGCGTATGAGAATACGTTGATTCCGGCGGATTTTGATTTTACCCAGGTCGAAGGTTTATCTAATGAGGTCAAACAAAAACTCGGCAATGCCCGTCCTGAAACTCTGGCGCAGGCGTCGCGTATTTCCGGGGTAACGCCCGCGGCGGTTTCGCATTTACTTTTGTATATGAAAAAGCGCGGGCTATTGAAGAAGACCAAAGGATTTTCATCGGCACAGGTGGCTTCGTAATATTGTTGTATCGCCGTATGAGGTATTCAGAGTTTGTCACTGTGACACGCCGTGAACCCTTCCGTGGGGGCTCGACGCTGACGTCCTGTCAGCGACGGTCACAGTGACAAACTCCGAATACATGTTGCCAGTTCGGATAGGTATCAATCGATTAGAAAAAAATATGTTTCGAAGACAACGACTTTCTTCTCTTAATCCCTATCTCCATTACAAAAGAACGTATCTGGTTTTATAACCGATCACTGCAAGAGATCTCCCTTGAACGACACCAAAAAAAATTTACATCAACTCTTGATCACTGGCGCAACGCAGCTGGGTTTATCTCTCAGTGAAAACCAAATAGAAAAGTTGCTCGTCTACGTTCAAGAATTCGATAAATGGAATAAAGCCTACAACCTATCTGCGATTCGTAATATTGAGCAAATGATTCCCCGGCATGTGTTGGACAGCCTCAGTGTGGTTCCCTATGTTGACCAAACCATCGCAGAAAATATTATTGACGTCGGTACCGGCGGCGGCTTACCGGGAATTCCGTTGGCGATTATGTTTCCAGAGAAAAACTTTTCGTTGCTGGACAGTAATGGCAAAAAGACCCGATTTTTATTTCACATTAAAACCCTGTTAAATCTGACCAATGTGACCGTAGAAAATCGGCGGGTCGAAGAGTTTCAGCCAGCGCAGAAATTTGACATTGTTATCAGCCGGGCATTTGCAAGTTTGTATGATATGACAACGGGTTGCGCGCACCTGCTTGCCGATAGTGGTGTATTTATGGCGATGAAAGGCATCTATCCTGTTGAGGAAATTGACTCTGTGGCGACGCAGGTTGCATTGCACAGTGCGCACCCGCTCCAGGTTCCCGATAGTGAAGGCGAGCGGCATCTGTTAATCCTCAAGCCGGTTATCAGCTGATCGCGAAAATTCCGGAAAGACAAAAAACCGCCGCGGGCGGTTGCCCCAAAAAAATAACTCCCACACAATAGCCCGCTGTTGAAAGTTGGGACCAGTGAGGAATATCGAATTGACCAGAATCTACGCGGTAGCAAACCAGAAGGGTGGAGTGGGTAAAACCACGACCTGCGTTAACCTGGCTGCTTCACTTGTCGCTACTAAAAAGCGGGTGCTGCTCATCGACCTCGATCCCCAAGGTAATGCCACTATGGGCAGCGGGATTGATAAGAACAATTTGACGCTCAGCGTCTATGACGTGCTGACCCAACAGGCGAGTATTGCAGAGTGTCTGGTAGTGTCTGACAGCGGCGGTTATCAGGTTCTACCCGCCAACAGCGATTTGACGGCGGCAGAAGTCGAGATGCTTTCCCTGCCCAACAAAGAGCGCTTACTGCAGTCGGCTTTGGCGCAAGTGCGTGATCAGTTCGATTACATCCTGATCGATTGCCCTCCTTCCCTTAACATGCTCACCGTCAATGCCCTGACCGCGTGTGATGGTGTGATTATCGCCATGCAATGCGAGTACTATGCGCTCGAAGGTTTGTCGGCTTTATTGAATACTATCAACCAGATTCAGCAGCTGCTTAATCCTAAACTTAAAATTGAAGGGTTATTGCGTACCATGTGGGACCCGCGCAACAGTCTCACTAACGATGTGTCGGCGCAGTTGCTGCAGCATTTTGGTGATCGGGTCTATCGCACGTGTATTCCCCGCAATGTACGCTTGGCGGAAGCACCAAGTTTTGGGCAACCTGTGATGGCCTTTGATCGTCAGTCCAAAGGCGCCATTGCCTACCTTGCGCTGGCAGGGGAAATACTGCGCCGCAACGATCCCAATGGGCGTGCGCTAGAAGCGGTCGCACCTGGCGAAAACTGATAATTTAGCGCCCGCATTAGGCGCACTGATACAGGCACTGCAAAAATATGTCTACAAAACGAAAAGGTCTGGGAAAAGGGTTGGATGCACTGCTTGGCGCAGGCCCGATCATCTCGCCCTCGCCGGTCTCTACTGCCTCTACCGCACCCGATCAAACCGCTTCCGACAGCAAACTCGATGGTCGGTTGGCGCACATCCCAGTAGAGTTTTGTCAGCGCGGTAAATACCAACCGCGTCGCGATATGCACCCGGAGCAACTGGAAGAGCTGGCCGAATCCATTAAAGCTCAAGGGGTTATGCAACCGATCGTCGTTCGGCCGATAGGTCCGGATCGCTATGAAATTATTGCCGGTGAGCGCCGTTGGCGTGCGGCGCAATTAGCGGGCCTGGAAAAAATCCCTGCGGTGATTCGCGAGGTTAACGATGAGGCGGCCATTGCTATGGCGCTGATCGAAAATATCCAGCGGGAAGATCTCAATCCGATGGAAGAAGCCGTGGCGCTCAAGCGCCTGCAGGACGAGTTTGAACTCACCCACCAGGAAGTCGCCCAAGCAGTGGGTAAATCCCGTACCACAGTCACTAACCTGCTGCGCTTGATTGCGTTGACCGATGAGGTCAAGAAACTGCTGGAGCACGGCGATCTGGAAATGGGGCACGCGCGCGCGTTGCTTACGCTGGAGCCCCACGATCAAAGAGAGATAGGCCGACAAGTTGTAGCCAAAGGTTTATCTGTAAGACAGACTGAAACCTTGGTCCGCAGCATCCAGGAAAATAAAAACAATAAAAAATCAGCCCCGGTGAAAACCCCCTCTGCGGATATCCGTCAGTTACAGGAACAGCTTTCCGAGCGCCTCGGGGCCGGGGTTGAAATTCAGCACACCGCCAAAGGGAAAGGTAAGCTGGTTATCAATTACAACAGTCTGGATGAACTGGACGGCATTCTTGCTCATATAAACTAATGCAACAGTTCATCGCAAGTGATTCAATCAAAAGGATTTAAGCAGTTTTTCCACACTCCGCTTGGGTTGAGATTGATACTTGCTGCCTAAAGGTAATGTCCATATAATGCGCGGCCCAGTAGCACATACTGGGTTAAATATTGTAAAAAGCGGCAAAACGTCGAAAAATTGAGAAAAAAAACGTCTGGCCAAGGCACTACCAGCACTATTGCCAAACCCCCGTTTTTGCAGCGGCAGTTATGGCTGTGGCTAGTGTTGACCTTAGTGGCACTGATGTTGATGTTGATAGACGCCGGGGCAGGTCTATCGCTGCTGTGGGGATTTTCAGTCTGTCTGCTGCCGGCTGTGTGCTTCACCTGGTATGCCAATCAGTATCGGGGAGCCCGCGCGACGCAGGTGACGGTTCAAAAATTTTACCGCGCTGAAGCAGTCAAGTTTGTTCTCACGGCCATGTTATTCGCCGCCGTTTTTCAGCAAGTGGATAAGATATATCCAGCAACATTTTTTCTCGCGTTTGTTATCGCACAAATTTTTTCGTGGGTGCTTACTGCCGGGGTTTTGCGTGGGCATCTACGTTAACAGCTAATTTAATTTTCATTTTAGACGATTTGAGAGAAAACAATGGCAGCGGAAGGGCAAGCACCTACGGTTACCGAATATATTATCCACCACCTCGCCAACTGGACTTACGGTAAATTACCGGCAGGTACTTACTGTGATGGCACACGGGTCCAAGAGACTACTGGCTGGGTGGTTGCGCACTGTGCAGAAGAAATGTCTGCGATGGGCTTCAATGCAATTCACCTCGATTCAATGGCCTGGTCGATCGGTCTGGGTTTAGTCTTTGTACTGCTCTTCCGCCACGCGGCTAAAAAAGCCCACGCCGGGGTACCCAACGGCTTCCTGAACTTTATCGAAATCATTATTGAGTTTATCGATAAGACCGTTAAAGACGGTTTTCAATACAAAAGCGCGTTCGTTGCGCCACTCGCGCTCACTATTTTCGTCTGGGTTTTCTTAATGAACCTGATGGACCTGGTCCCGGTAGACTGGATTCCATCGCTGGCGATGTGGATTGCGGGCGATAGTCACTTCTATTTCAAGATAGTTCCGACTACCGATGTGAACGTCACTATGGCCATGGGCCTTACCGTCTTTGCGCTGATGATCGGTTTCAGCATTGCTAAAAAAGGCCTTATCGGTTTTATCAAGGAACTCACCTTCCACCCTTTCACCCCGTCTTTCAAAGGCATTGGATTGCTCTTTGCGCCGCTGCTGATAATCATCAACTTTATCCTTGAAACCATCGCCCTCGTTGCCAAACCCATCTCTCTCGGATTGCGTTTGTTCGGCAACATGTACGCCGGCGAAATGATTTTTATCCTGATTGCCACCATGTTCGGTGCCGGTTTACTGCTCGGCTTGTTTGCGGGCGTGTTGCAATGGGCCTGGGCTGTGTTCCACATCCTGATTATTACGCTCCAGGCGTTTGTCTTTATGGTGCTGACCATCGTTTATATGGCTCAAGCGCATCATGTGGAAGATGAGAATCAATTTAATCACTAGGTTTTAGCTGTTTGTTTTTTCACTATTAGTTTTAATTACTTTTGACCATTGAGGAGAAATACCATGGGTTTAGCACTGATCGCCGTAGCACTGTTGATTGGTTTGGGTGCACTGGGCACCGCTATCGGCTTCGCCATTTTGGGTGGGAAATTGCTGGAAAGCTCTGCCCGTCAACCAGAGTTGGCGCCCATGCTGCAAGGTAGAATGTTCCTGATCGCCGGTCTGCTCGACGCTGTACCTATGATCGGTGTAGGTATCGCGATGTACATCCTGTTCGTTGTAGTGCCGACTCTGGCTTAATTTGAACGCTTGTGCCTAATCAGAAACTCGCTTTCGGGTTTCTTTCTTTAGCCAAAAGCTTTCCAGAACAGGGGTTATCGGTGTGAACATAAATTTGACCTTAATCGGACAGTCCATCACGTTCCTATTCTTCGTGTGGTTTTGCATGAAGTTTGTGTGGCCGTTCATCACCGCTGCGATGGCAGAACGCCAAAGAGTTATCGCAGAGGGCCTTGCCGCGGCAGATCGCGCGAGTAAGGATCTGGAGTTAGCCCAGGAAAAGGCCACCCATACCCTGCGTGAAGCCAAACAAGAAGCTGCCGCCATTCTCGACTCCGCTAACAAGCGCGCTGCGCAAATTGTTGACGAAGCCAAAGAGCAGGCGCGTGTTGAAGCTGATCGTATCCGCGCAGCCGCTCAGGCTGATGTCGAGCAGGAAATGAACCGCGCGAAAGAAAAACTGCGCTCACAAGTCGCCGTTCTGGCACTGGCTGGTGCCGAGAAAGTCTTGCAAGCTTCCGTTGATGAAACGAAGCACAAGTCGATGCTCGATCAGCTAGCCGCCGGCTTATAAAGCGAGGTGAATCGTGGCTGAACTGACTACCCTCGCCCGACCTTACGCTAAAGCTGCATTTCAATATGCAGCTGACGCCAAGGATCTGGCCGGCTGGAGTGCGCAACTGGCCATCGTTGCCGCTGCCAGCCGTTACGGCGTTATGCACAAAAAAATCACAACGCCCTCACTGTCTGCTCAGCAACAGGCACAGTTGTTGATCGATGCATGTGGTGATGAATTATCCGCGCCCGTGCGTAATT
>CAYTQQ010000007.1:0-16726 GCA_964440135.1 uncultured Cellvibrionaceae bacterium
CTGTACAGCCATGATCTTCTCCTATTTACCTTATACACTGAAGCCGAGGCGCCTCGAATCTGCTGATTAGATTATTTCGGCGAGCTCTTAAGTTGCTCCAGCACTTGAAATGGGTTTTTCTTTTCTTGCTTCACCACCACCGGCTCACCACTACTGAACAATTGTGCATCAATGCACAGCTCTTCGTGGTACGCCACTGCCGGTAAACTCAACAACAGCTCTTCTTCGATCATCTCGTAGAAGTCTGCCAAACCTTCACCAACGATCCAGGAATCCAGCTCCTTGGGTAAAGATTGAATATCTTCTTCCGCCCAAACCAGGGCTAACGCTATATGGCTTTCAACCGGTATGGATACCGGATTCAAACAGCGTTGACACTCCATACACAAGTCGGCTTTTGCCGTACCCGTTACCAGCCGTTTACGATCGTCGCCGATAGTGAATGCCAGCTCGACCTGTACATTCCCCTCTACCGAGGTCAGCGCACCTGCCAGTCTGGGTAACGCCGAAACCGGGACAAAACCCTGGATAGAAATACCCTGTTGGGCAAATTTACGGGGGTCTCCCTGCCTGGGCAGAGGCTTGTCATAGGGTGCCTGAAACATAAGCGCGCCATGATAGGGATGGATGGTGGTTCTGTCAAAGAAAAAAGCGGGAGAAAGCGCCTATTTAGTG
This sequence comes from uncultured Cellvibrionaceae bacterium, assembly GCA_964440135.1. Taxonomy (GTDB): domain Bacteria; phylum Pseudomonadota; class Gammaproteobacteria; order Pseudomonadales; family Cellvibrionaceae; genus Cellvibrio. The sequence continues at coordinate 676 of CAYTQQ010000007.1, forward strand.
GCCGAGCTGTACAATGACCCCCTCATTTATGGTTTTGGACCCTTGTAGCCCCGATATGCACCCTCTTGTCCTTGCCTCCGGCTCCCCTTATCGCCGCCAACTCCTGGCAAAACTAGGCCTGCCCTTTGAATGGCAGGCACCCTGTATTGACGAGCAAGCCTATGCCGGTGAAGCGCCGGAAGCGCTGGTCAAACGCCTAGCCCAGGAAAAAGCGGCAGCCTTAAAAACAGCCTTTCCGCAGCACCTGATTATCGGCTCCGATCAGGTGGCCGTGTATGAAGGAAAAATCTTGGGCAAGCCAGGCCATATAGAGCAGGCACGCCGGCAATTGGCGGCGGCTAGCGGTAAAACAGTGACTTTTTTTACCGGCCTGTGTCTTTACAACAGCGCCAACGGGCAGCTTCAAACGACTTATGAAACCTACCGAGTCACCTTTCGAACCATTTCTAGTCGTCAGATAGAGACTTACCTCCAGCGCGACCAGCCGTTTGACTGCGCTGGCAGTTTTAGAGCCGAAGGTTTGGGCATAAACTTGTTTAGCGCTTTGGAGGGCCGCGATCCTAATACCTTGATAGGCTTACCACTCATCGCTTTGGTCGAGCTGCTAAATAATGAAGGCGTGGATGTATTGAGCTGACTCGCTAGCAGCAACCTCGCCATTGGAGTAATTGATCCAGCCGATCCAGACACAATTCCGGCTCATATAAATGAAGCCGCGCGGAGCAATGGGCGCCGTAGCTAACCGCAATTCGCGGCATGGCAAGTGTGCGGGCCATGGCCATATCGTATTCAGTGTCACCGACCATGACTGCTTCTGCAGCGGGACGCGCAAATTCTGCCAGCAGCTCTTCCAGCATCAAAGGATGGGGTTTCGACGCCGTTTCGTCCGCACATCGACTGCCATGAAAAAAGCCACCCATGCCCAACCCCGTTAATACGCGTTCCAACCCCTCCCGACTTTTGCCGGTAGCAATCGCCAGGGAATGCCCCGAGTCGCGGAGTTGCTCCAGTGTTTCTAGAACCGTGGGAAATAGTCCAGGCGGCTGTTTATGATCCAGCACCAGAAAACACCGCCTGTAGGTATTCTGTAGTTGTAGACGCGCCGCTGCATCCACATCGGGATAAAGCTGGGCAACAGCTTCAGGCAATCCCAGGCCGATAATGTTATGCACCTCCTCGTCTTCCGGCACTGCCCAAGCCAGCTCCCGCGCGGCCTGCTGCATAGCGGCGGTAATAATGGCTGTTGAATCACAGAGAGTGCCATCCCAATCAAAAATAAAGAGCAAACTACCCCTCCGGCTCAAGTTTATAGAGGCTGCGGCGTGAGCCGAGAAAGCGGCTCCGCCAGATCCGGCGCCAATGGAGCTTTGATCAGGGTTAAGCTCGTTTCGTTAGGCAGGTAAAAACCCAACTCAGCCGCATGGAGAAACAACCGCCTGAATCCCAGCTGACGCATATGCTTATTGATTTCATCATCCCCGTATTTTTCATCACCCACCAAGCTGTGACCGGCATACTGGGCATGTACACGAATTTGATGGGTGCGTCCGGTAATAGGGCGCGCTTCTATTAACGTATAGTCACAGTAGCGCTGGAGCACTTTGAACTCCGTCAGGCTGGCCTTTCCCTGCGCCTGCACCTTAACAATTCGCTCACTCTCACCCACTTCACGCTTAAGTAAAGGTGCATCGACCCGCCGACAATCACTCGGCCAATCGCCAATAACCAGCGCCTGATAGACTTTACGTACACCGCTGCCGCTCTTGTCGCGCAACGCCGCCTGGAGATGTCGTAGAAAGCTGCGTTTTTTTGCCACCATGATGCACCCCGAGGTATCGCGATCAAGACGATGCACCAATTCCAGATAGCGCGCTTCTGGCCGCATCTGACGCAATACTTCAATTAGGCCCAGGCTCACCCCACTGCCACCATGCACTGCCAGCCCCGCCGGTTTATTGATCACCAACAGGCCTTCGTTTTCAAACAGGATACTTTGCCGCAACCGGGCAATCAGGGTATCAGCCGCACGAGGCTCAGGGGGACGCTCAGCAGTTTTCAGCGGCGGGATACGAATTTGGTCCCCCGGGTTTAATTTATAATCCGGCTTGGTGCGTCCTTTATTAACGCGCACCTCACCCTTGCGGATGACATTGTAAATTTTCGACTTAGGGACGCCCTTAAGGCGTGCCATTAAAAAATTATCAAGGCGCTGGCCAGCCAGATCCGCATCGATTTCAACCCATTGCACCTGCGCCCTAAAATCATTCAACTTCGCAACACTCTCGATTATCCGCCTATTCAAATTGGAGCGAATCATACAGCAAGCCCGAATAATCAGGGAGACATCGCGGGTCGATTGCTGGCAACCGGGAATACTGCTATATTCGGCGCACTGCAACAGGCAGGTTTCCGGATATCGCATTTTGAGTAGGCGTATCGCTAGGAAATACCGCTGACAGTAACGGAGATCTCGATCCAGAGGCGCCAGACGCCCGCAGAATCAAGCTCCAGTGAACTAACAAGCGGTGTTACGCTCGCACAAAAGGCGCTAACACCCTGTAACTATCGCGCCAAGCAGCGCAATAGCTTTTGCTAGCACAGAAATTTTGTAGAAACTCTTGAATTGTTGTATTGCCTGGAGTTACTGAATATTGCCTCTGCCGATGATTAGTACGTTGGCACAAGCGCTCGGGACGAGCCGGTAAATGAGTAGATAGTGTCTCTCTTCGCCCTTCCCCGAATACCCAGTCAAGCAATACCCGTAAATCAAGCTGAGTATCAGCCCGATAATTGAGTTAGATGGGACAAAACTATTGATCAGCACAGGACTTTTTAACGTCAGCGGCAATATCCTCACGTCCGCTCCGATCCCCGACTGAATCTCTGCCCAACAACCGCTGTCGTGAGCGGCTCGCAGCACGGCAGTCGATACGGTTGCACAAAATTTGCAGTGTTAGCCTGAGTTATTTCGTTCGCCCGTGCGCTCGAACTTACTATCAGGTAACGCATGAAAAGAATGCTTATAAACGCCACGCAACCCGAAGAGTTGCGTGTAGCTCTGGTTGATGGCCAGTGGCTATATGATCTCGACATTGAAAACCGCAGTCGGGAGCAAAAAAAATCCAACATCTATAAAGGTCGCATTACCCGCGTAGAAGCCAGTCTTGAGGCAGCATTTGTTGATTATGGCTCAGAGCGCCATGGTTTTTTGCCGCTTAAAGAAATTGCACGCGAGTACTTTAGTAAAAGTCCTGGCGACAGCGATGGCCGTGTCAAAATCAAGGAAGTCTTGAAAGAAGGCACCGAGGTCATTGTTCAGATTGATAAAGAAGAGCGTGGCAATAAAGGCGCCGCGCTGACCACCTTTATCAGCCTCCCCGGCCGCTACCTTGTGTTGATGCCTAATAACCCCCGAGCTGGCGGTATTTCCCGTCGTATCGAGGGGGAAGATCGCGCAGAATTGAAGGATGCCTTGGGCGCTGTCGAAGTTCCTCCTGGCATGGGTGTCATTATTCGTACCGCCGGTGTCGGCCGCAGCGCTGAGGAACTGCAGTGGGACCTGGATTACTTGTTGAAACTCTGGGCCTCTATTGACTCAGCCGCCAAAAGCACGCCTGCCCCCGCTTTTCTCTTCCAGGAAAGCAACGTTATTATCCGCGCTATTCGCGATTATTTACGCCAGGATGTTGGCGAAGTCATCGTCGACAACAAAGAAGCTTACGATTTGGTTGCTGGTTTTATCCAGCAGGTCATGCCTAACTACCGCAGTAAGATTCGGTTGTATCAAGATGACATCCCCCTCTTTAACCGCTACCAGATCGAGAGTCAGATCGAGACCGCTTTTGAACGGGAAGTAAAATTACCGTCAGGCGGCTCCATTGTGATCGATGTGACAGAAGCGATGGTCGCGATCGACATTAACTCTTCGCGCGCGACCAAAGGTAGTGACATCGAAGAAACTGCACTACAAACCAATCTCGAAGCTGCGGATGAAATCGCTCGCCAGTTGCGGCTGCGCGACATGGGCGGATTGGTGGTTATCGACTTCATCGATATGCAACCGGTACGCAATCAGCGTGAAGTAGAAAATCGCATGCGTGAAGCGTTGGAAATGGACCGCGCACGGGTTCAAATTGGACGTATTTCACGCTTCGGCCTGCTCGAGATGTCACGTCAGCGTCTGCGCCCATCCTTAGGCGAAACTCACTCCAAGGTTTGCCCGCGCTGTAAAGGCCAAGGTACGATTCGCGGCACCCGCTCTCTTGCGCTTTCTATTTTGCGGTTAGTAGAGGATGAAGCGCAGAAAGAGCGCAGCGCTGAAATTCGTGCGATTGCACCTATTCCGGTTGCCACCTATCTCCTCAATGAAAAACGTAAAACCATTTCCAGCATCGAGGCGCGCAATAATACGCGTGTAGTAATTGTACCCAATGCAGAAATGATGACGCCCCACTTCGAAGTTCAACGCTTACGCGACGACGATGAGGGTACCTTAGAGACCAGCTACAACATTGTCAGTAGCCATGAAGAATCGCACGACCTCGAAGAAGACTCGACAGCAAAACCCATCCCCGTCAGCAGACCTTTGGTTGAATACTCGGCGCCCAGCGAACCCGCACCTGCTCCGGCCAAGAAGCCCGGCGTTATTGCTCGCCTGATGGCTTTGCTACAGAAAATTTTTGGTGGTGAAGACGAAAAAGGCCGCAAACAACAGAAGCGTGATGGTAACCGTAATAACCGTAACCGTACGCAAAATCAAAACCGTGGCCGCGGCCGCAATCGGCGCGATAAAGAGCGCAGGGATGATTTACAAGAAATCACCACCAACCGCGATACAGCGGATAAAAAAGAAGCCGATAAGCGCAACTCACGCGATCAGCAAGAAGCGTCACGCGATAACGAACAACGCTCACCAAATCAACGCAACGGTCGCAACCGCAACCGCGAGCGTGATAGAGACAACAGAGAGTCCCGTGAGCGCCAGCAAGACACAGCAGAAGTTGTGCGCATAGATAATCCGTTAAGCGCAGGTGAAGACACGAGCGGCGAAGCCACCAGTGATGATACGCGTCCCGCCAAGCGTCCCGCCGGTCGCCGCACCCGCTCACAACGCCGTCGCGGTCGTCGTGACGAGAGCGGTGTAGATGCTACTGAGGTTGGTTCAGGTGAAAACACCGCGCCTCTAACCGTGCCCGTGGCAGCTATGGCAGAGGCTTCAACCGCAACGAAAGATCCCGTAGAAGAAGTGGAAACTGTACACATCACCGCCACCGAACCTGCACAAACAGAAGTCGTAAAGCCACAAGCATCAGTGGCGGTTGCCCAGCAAGAGGAAGCCGCAACTGGTTTTTCTGAAGAAGAAACTTTTTCAGAAAAAACAACCATATCACCACCGTCGTTGCAACAAGCAGGCATCGCTGCCCCTGAAGCAACGGACGCTGCGGATACTGGTGTAAACCCTTTAGCATCTGAGGAAGCAACCGCTCCGTCAGTAGCAGCTCCATCGATACCGGAACAGCCAGCACAGGTGCAAACTTCTCTTGTCGACACCAGCAAGCCGTTAACCTCGGTTGCGAATGAAGTAGCGCAGCCAGCAGCCGAGACGCCACCAGCTTCTTCGGATCAGGCAATTTCGGATCAGGCAATTGTTGAGCAATTAACAATTGATCAACCGAGCGGTGATGCTGAGCAGGCAATTCAACCCGAGCCGTTGGTGAGTGACGTTGTACAAACGACAACCACTACCGAGCCAACAACCGGTGCTGCAGAACCAACCCCACCGGCCACCCCTGCGCATCAGACAGACTTAACGAATGGGATTAATCAGGTAAGCGAGGCGAGTACAGAAGTTGCCGCCGCTGCAGAAACCGTGCAAATCCAACCGGTGGTCAGTGCGAACATCCAGCGCGCCAGCAATGATCCTAGGCTGACACCCAAGCCAGTGATTGCTCGTATCATTACTGAAATGCCGTCGCTGCCTTCGGCGCGAATGCTGGATACCAGTCAACCCGCCAAGATCCAGCACAGTCCTCGCGCTTTAACGCGGCCTGCCAATGACCCGCGCAGTGCGAAGCTCGTGCACGAAGAGTCCAAGCAAGAGCCGCTGTAGTTATTTGAAGTAGTTATCTGGCCCATCATTAGCAAAACATTTTGCAGGTGCGTCGTATCGAAAGCCGGGCCCAATGGGTCCGGCTTTTTTATTGGAGCCGAGCCCCGGTATCCTGAGTGAATTTTATGCAATTAAAATCAGATGCTTTAAGAAGCATAAATAATGAATAAGAAACCTTGCTCGTGAAAAAAACCTCTGTATAATCTGCACCACTTCGGAAGGGTGGCAGAGTGGTTGAATGCACCGGTCTTGAAAACCGGCGTAGGTTTATAGCCTACCCAGGGTTCGAATCCCTGCCCTTCCGCCATCATTTTAAGCAAAAAGGCGTGAGACTATCTCACGCCTTTTTGCTTTTCCGGTCACTGAATTTTTACCCGCTCTGAAGGTCTTACTTACCGGAGTTAATTTTACGCTTCCCCGAAAATGTCTTGGCATTGCCAAGCGGGATTTGTATGATTGCTCGGAACGATTCCAACGCAACTCTGGTTCAACGCAACTCTGGAGATTTACGATGCAAGAGCTTTATTCACAAACCGCGGCCCGCAGCAGTGTCGAAATAAATAGCGTACTGCGCAACACCTACATGCTGTTAAGTATGACTCTGGTGTTCAGTGCGATTACCGCCGGGATTGCGATGGCGTTAAACATAGGTCATGGCATCGGCCTGTTGATGACACTGGTTGCTATCGGACTGGTTTGGTTTGTCCTTCCTAAAACTGCAAATTCTTCCACCGGGCTGGTCGTTGTCTTTGCCTTCACCGGTTTAATCGGAGCGGGTCTGGGCCCTATCCTTAATCATTACCTCGCCATGGCCAACGGCCCCGGCATCATTGCGCAAGCCCTTGGCGGCACTGCCATCACCTTTTTAGGCCTGTCGGGCTACACCTTGATCTCGCGTAAGGATTTCAGCTTCCTGCGCGCCTTTGTTGCCACCGGCGTTATTATTATGCTCGTCGCAATGCTGGTATTAATCGGCGCCTCGCTCTTCGGCTTCGATGTTTCTGTGGCCAGCCTGGTATTTTCGGGTGCAGTGGTGCTGTTAATGTCTGCCATTATCCTCTTCCAAACCAGTGCGATTATTCATGGTGGTGAAACCAACTACATCCTGGCAACCACTACACTGTATATGTCGATTATCAATATCTTTACCAGTCTGTTACACATCCTCGGTGCGTCCAACGACTAATCAGGTATTTTTATCACATCAGAATAGCCCCGTTCAGCGGGGCTTTTTTATATGATTTTTTCTCTTGCTGTTTATGCTGCGCCTTCTATTCAGGCCAGCGATTCCGCTTACCGCTTTGCGACTACCCTCCTCGCTCAGGGACACTCCCTTTATCGCGTCTTTTTTTATATCGACGGAGTGCACCATGGCAGTGAATTTGTCACTCCACCGCAAGACGAAATCAATATCCCCGCCCAATGGCAGCACCTTGCACAAACCCACAACGTCGATCTGGTAATCTGTATCGCCTCAGCATTACGGCGCGGTATACTCAATGACACCGAAGCTGAGCGCTATGAAAAGTCCGGCAGTAATCTGGCTTCCGGCTTTACCATTGGGGGGCTGGGACAATTGCTGGATGCCGCTGTGACTTCAGACCGATTGATTACGTTCGGGAGCTAGCGTGTCCAAAAAGATTTTGTTTATCAGCCGGCATGCCCCTTATGGCCTGCCTTACGCCCGGGAAGCTCTGGACGCACTGTTGGCCGCTTCTGTCTATGGTCAAGATGTCGGCATTCTGTTTATGGATGACGGGGTGTTTCAATTACTCAAACAGCAAGACAGTTCGGAGATTGAACAAAAAAATCTGGCCGCCATGCTTCCTGCTTTAGAGCTCTACGAAATAAAAGATATTTACGCCCACCAGGAATCATTGAGCGCGCGCGGAATAGAAAAGAGTGAGCTGGTATTCGATGAGCTGCACCTTATCGACAGCGAAGGCATCCGCCAGCTATTCGCCCAGCAAGATCAACTCTTGAGCTTCTAGATTTATGAGCACGCTTCATACAGTTAACAAGTCGCCCTTCACTCACACGACACTCGCCTCCTGCATCGCGATTAGCGGAACTGCGGATGCCATTTTGTTACTTGAAGACGGCGTATTGGGTGCGCTCGCCAGCTCACCTTGCGCTAATGCCCTGAAACAATTGTCCACCCAAGGCGTTAAGCTTTATGCCCTGTTAGGTGACGTTAAGGCTCGCGGTATCTCAGCGCGGCTCAATCCCGCTTTTACGCTGATTGATTATCCTGAGTTTGTTCATTTAAGTGCGAGCTATCAGCGCGTACAAAGCTGGTATTAAGCCATGATCGTTGCTGGCGTAACCATTGCGACCGACAAGGATGGCTATTTAAAAAATCTGGATGATTGGTCACCGGCGGTCGCCGAGGCCTTGGCTGTTTCCGCGAATATTTCCCTAAGCCCCGCGCATTGGGAAATTATTCAGTTACTGCGAGATTTTTATCAGGAGTTCCAGCTATCACCCGCTATGCGCGTCTTGGTAAAACGCACCGCGCAGCTTTATGGTGAAGAAAAAGGCCGCAGCATTTATCTGATGGGACTATTTCCCCCAAGCCCGGCCTTAATTGCCAGCAAAATTGCCGGTCTACCGCGGCCGGCTAACTGCCTATAAATCTCCGTCCGACTCAGCAACCCCGGCAGGTTTACCTTTGTGCTGGCGAAAGTGCTGGCGGGTTAACTGGATAACGACGGGACTTAACAACAACAGTGCGAGCAGGTTGGGAATGGCCATCAAGCCGTTTAAGGTATCCGCCAACAACCAGACAAAGTCCAGCTCCGCAATAGCGCCGAAATACACCGCTCCTACCCACAACACGCGAAACGGCAATATCGTTTTTACGCCGAGCAAATAGCTCCAGCAACGCTCACCGATATAGCTCCAACCCAAAATTGTTGTGAAGGCAAATAACACCAAAGACATGGTCAAAATGAAGCTACCGACACCAGGGATAGCACTATCAAATGCCACCACTGACAATTCTGCTCCGGCTTTTCCACTGGTCCAGACGCCCGAGGTAATAATAACCAAACCAGTCATGGTGCACACGATGATGGTATCGATAAAGGTGCCCATCATTCCCACCAGTCCTGCGCGCACAGGATTGGCATTAGTGCCGGCTGCCTGAATAATGCCCGCCGTCCCCAAACCTGCCTCATTGGAAAAAATCCCGCGCGCAACACCGAAGCGAATGGCCGCTGCCACGGCCGCACCGGCAAAGCCGCCCGTGGCGGCAATAGGCGTAAAGGCATGGGAAAAAATCAATCGGAATGCTTCCGGAATTGCCGCAAAGTTAACCGCTAAAACAGCCAGGGCAGCCAGGATATACACCGCGCACATGACCGGCACCAGAGATGCAGCCACCTTACCTATACGACGAATACCCCCAAGAATAACCACCGCAATAATCAGCATGGTAACCACGCCGGTAAGATGAATATTGATGGCAAAGCTGGCGTTCAGCGCTTGCGCCATGCTGTTCACCTGCACCATATTACCAATACCAAAACCCGCTAAACCGCCAAAAATTGCAAACGCCACAGCCAGCCATTTCCAGCGCGGACCTAACCCTTTTTGAATGGCATACATTGGCCCGCCTACCGGGTCACCATTTTTATCTCGCTCACGGAAATGTACAGCGAGAACAACTTCTGAATATTTAGTAGCCATACCAATCAACGCGGTGCACCACATCCAGAACAAAGCACCCGGGCCACCCCAAAAGATCGCCGTCGCTACCCCTACAATATTTCCCGTCCCCACTGTAGCCGCAAGGCAAGTCATAAGCGCTTGAAAGGGACTGATAATGCCTAGCTCAGATTCGCTCCGATGCCGTCCTTGCCAGATCGACACAAACCCCTGGGGAATGCGCAGCAAGGGCATAAACCCTAGGCGAAGCATCAGATAAAAACCCGTGCCCATAATCATTACCAGCATGGGCGGACCCCAAACCAGATTATTGAGCCAGACGACGCAAGTATTTAATAGATCCATGGGTATTCCGTGCTCCTGTTGTTATTACGGATGTTGTTACGGAATGAGCAAGAGAAGAGACAATCACAAAGTCTGCGCAGTGTTTTAGGAACTGGTAACGCTTAAAACACGCTAATTGAAATTTACCGGGTCATTAATCGTAGTGCGCCGACGCCATTAAAAAAGGCAGCTCAAGGCTGCCTTTTTTAACTCGACTGACACTACTCTTTAGCGGCGTCGATGGATTTGATTGTGCCTTTTGGCAGTACTGCATGAACCGCAATCTTTTGGAATTTGAGCTGAATGCTATTGCCAGTATCCAGTACTACGTAATTCTCATCGACCTTGATTACCTTGCCCAGCATACCACTGGTCATCACCACCTCATCGCCCTTTGCCAGCGCAGAGACAAGCGCTACATGCTCCTTCTGGCGCTTGCGCTGAGGGCGGATAATAAACAGATACATAAACGCGAACATCCCGACGATGAGAACCAACGTCATGGCACCGTTCTGAGGTGGAGGAGCTGCTTGAGTCTGGGCTACAGCTGATGAAAAAAGGAAGCTCATTCAAATAACCTCTGAAGTCTAAAAAGCGCTAACTTTACTCTGTTTAGACAACCCAGGCAATGAAAATGCCGGCACGACATGACCCACTATGCGCGCGTTAGAACACACGGAAGCTGGCGCTGCCGCACCGTAAAGCGTCAAGCATAATCGCGGAAGAGTTTGCGAAATACCGAAGGAGATAAACCTGTCCAGCGCTTGAACGCGTTGGTAAAGCTGGTGCGATCCGAAAAGTCCAACGACTTGGATACCGCATCTACGCTCATGTGATCGTCAATCAAATACTTGATCGCGTAATGGAACCGCATGGTATCCCGCAGCTGGGCAAAATTGGCCTGCTGCTGTTGCAGCCGCCGCTGCAGCGTACGCTTGGACAGATTAAGATCTTCCGCAATACGGTCGATCGACAAAGCAGCTTGCCCTACACGCTGTTGGAGTGCATCCATTACTTTAGCTGATACCCCTTCGAGCTGAGGAATTTTTGCCATATCAAGATAGTCCTGATACGAGCGCACAGCGGTACCCTGAAAAGAATTTTCCGACGGTGCTTCGTTGATGGCATAAACACGTTGTAGCTGAATCATACGGCCTCTCCTTCTGCCAAATGGGCATGTGGCTAAAATTAACTGTGGCGACCTTTCTTATCAAGTATACAGACGGATAAAAAACTTGCTCCACATCCGCCTGAGAAACCGTACAAATTTGCGGTAAACAAGGAAAAGATCACACTATTTTTCAAAAATTTAAAAATTCTCTTTGATAAAAGAGATCACCTCATTGTCGTGAGTTTTGGTTTTAGGTCTGTGCATTACATAACATACCCGCCCTTCTTTGTTGATGATGAAGGTCGTGCGTAAAATACCCATGTACTCGCGCCCCATGAACTTTTTCAATCCCCAAGCTCCGTAGGCATCCGCTACCGCGTGATCTTCATCGGACAACAAATCAAAGTTGAGCTGATACTTATCGATAAACTTTTGCAACCGTGCTTCCGGATCGGGACTCACGCCCAACACCACCGTGTCGTACTGGGCAAAATCATCCTGGCTGTCACGCATGCCGCATGCTTGGGTGGTACAACCAGGCGTTAACGCTTTGGGATAGAAGTACAGGACCAGATGCTTTTTGCCGTTGAAGTCCGCCAGTGAAACTGGCTGCCCATGTTGATTTTTTAACGTAAAGGCGGGAGCAAGATCGCCTGCTTTCAATTCAGTCATAACGTTAACTCCACGTCGTCGGTCAGGAAATAATTTGATCAATTCGGCAGCCGCCTAACCGCTAGGCGATGCTGCTTGTTCATGTAAGAGAGTGAAGCGAAACCAGAAAATAATCTGTCATTCCCTTTGGGAATTAAAACAATCTTGCCGTGCCGAAAATGCCCCTATTAAGACTCACTCCATAAGTCAAACAGCGCATCTTTTTCGGCCGCGCTAATCGCTACTTGATAGGCGTCGAGATCCGGTGCCGCAACCCGATTACGTCCCGCCTTTTTGGCTTGATAGAGCCAGTTATCGACACGCCGCAGAAAACCCTCCGGGCTTTCCACCAGCTGGGTGCGGTATTCATCTACGCCCAGGCTCACGGTCAGCGGAATTGACTGCGCCATGGCTTCCAGCGGGGTAGTAGCAATCATTGTTCGCAGACGCTCTGCCACACTCACGGCCTGTGCAAGATCAGTATTGGGCAGAATCACTACAAATTCTTCACCCCCAAAGCGGCAGGCCATATCCAGTTTACGCACAGTGATATTGATCAGCTGGGCGACGTGGGTCAGCGCCTGGTTACCCAGCTCATGCCCCCACTGATCGTTAAACTGTTTGAAGTGATCGATATCCAGCAGGATCAGCGCCATTGGCTGCCCCGAGCGATAAGTCCGCTCTATCTCAAGCGGCAGCGTCTGGTTGAAATAGCGGTAGTTGTAGAGCCCGGTCAAGGCATCCGAGAAGACCTGTTGGGACAGTTCCATTACCTGCTCACGCAAGCCCGCCAGCTCATCAGCGTATTGACACGCAGCTCCGGCAGCCCCACACAGGGTACCCGGAGCTGATGAATTGTTTAGGTTGTCCGACACGTAGTTTCCCCGAACAGAGGCACAATAATCATTATACTGAACCAGTCTAATCGAGAAATCACTCCAGCGCAGCCGCTGAAGTGCCAGGGTTCAGGCTAGTCACGATAAATTTTTAACAGATCCCCGTAATGGTCGATACGCCGGTCGCGCAGGTAGGGCCATATCCGGCGTACATCTTCACTGCGCCCCATATCCAAGGTAACGACCGGACTGACTTCTGAGGTCAGGTCAGCGGCGTAGAGAAACTCACCTTGCGGACCTGCCACAAAGCTACTGCCCCAAAAATCGATGCCTACCCCGCCGGCTGGATCAGGCTCATGCCCGACGCGGTTAACTGCAATAACGGGAATGCCGTTGGCAATGGCATGACCGCGCTGGGCGGTAATCCAAGCCTGGCGTTGGCGCTCCTTTTCGGCCTCATCATCGCGCGGGTCAAAGCCGATAGCGGTGGGATAAATCAGCATATCGGCACCCGCCAACGCCATCAGGCGTGCTGCTTCCGGGAACCACTGATCCCAACAGATCAGCACCCCCAGCTTACCCACTGAGGTGTCGATAGGATGAAAACCCATATCACCCGGCGTGAAATAAAATTTCTCATAGAAGCCGGGATCGTCAGGAATATGCATCTTGCGATAGGTGCCGGCGATCTGGCCGTCTTTTTCCAATACCACTGCCGTATTGTGGTACAAGCCGGTAGCGCGCTTTTCGAACAATGAAGCGACGATCACGACGCCCAACTCCCGCGCCACTGCGCCGAGCGCATCGGTACTCGGGCCTGGAATAGTTTCCGCCAGATCGAAGATATCCGTATTTTCCTGCTGGCAAAAATAGACACTGCGGTGCAACTCTTGCAGCACGATCAACTCCGCGCCGGCAGCTGCGGTAGCGCGAATAAACTGGATACTTTTTTGCAAGTTAGCCTGGGTGTCCGCCCCACAAGCCTGCTGAACCAAACCCACATTCAAAGTTTTCATACTGACTCCAGGAAACCGTCTAACACACCTTCAGGCAACTGCATGGTAATGCAGTGCAAACTGCCGCCCTGCTCGATCAGCGAAGAACAGGGAATACCCATTACATCGTAGCCAGGGAAGGCCTGAGAAATCTGCTCAAGCGCATCTTCATCACTTAAACATTCATAAATTGGTACTAGTACCGCTTCATTGATGATCAAGAAATTGGCATAGGTTGCAGGTAGCCGCTGACCATCGTCGTTATAGATCGCTTGGGGCCACGGCAGCGGGACCAAACGATAGGGTTTGCCCTCGACGTCGGTCATGGCTTGCAGCTCCTGCTCCATCTTTTTCAGCTCTTGGTAATGTTCATCGTCCGGATCATCACACGCGGTATAGACAATGACATTGTCGGGGCACAGTCGCGCCAGCGTATCAATATGGCTGTCAGTATCGTCGCCAGCCAGATAGCCGTGGTGCAGCCAATTAATTTTTTGCACACCAAAGGTCTGGCGCAGACGTTGCTCGATCTCTTCTTTGGTTAAATGAGGATTGCGATTGGCATTTAATAAGCAGCGCACCGTGGTCAGCAACGTGCCGCGACCATCGGTTTCAATAGCGCCACCTTCGAGCACCCAGTCTTGAGGTTCGAGCGTGGCCCCAACCAATGCTTCCTGTTCAAATAAACGACGCGTGATCTGATTATCCAGGTCATGCGGAAACTTGTTGCCCCAACCATTAAATTGAAAGTCCAACAGCTTTAAACCGCTCTCGGTCACCACGGTAAGTGGGCCATGGTCACGTGCCCAGGTGTCATTACTGGGCACGGGATAAAGATATATATATTCCAGTGGTGCTTGCATAATTTCCAACTGCGCACGAATTTCATCCAGCTCATCCGCAGGCGCCGCAATAACCACATCGGCATAGTCACAAATCACGGTAACTAAGGCTTCATAAAGTTGGACGACGTCGTCCAGAATAAAATTCCAAGCGGTGTTTTTGTGCGGCCAGGTAAGCAGCACCGCATCTTGCGGCTCCCACTCGGCTAATAAGCGTTGACTGGACATAAAGGCCCCCAAAGATTTGCAGCGACGGGTAAACAGGATGATCAGGATATGAGCAAAGGCGGCATTATAGCCGCTATTACGGGAGAGACCTAACCGCCAAAGGATGGCAGCCTCAGTCCCTCAAGGCGGGGCGAGCCTGAAAAATTATTCTCGCTCTATGGTTTCCTGGGCAGGAAGCAGAATCACCGACGATGAACTGCTGCTCGATTTTTTTTGCATGCTGCGCGTCTGGGTATCACGCATTCCTACTTGCACAATCGCCGCTAATGCACGGAAACTTTCTCGCCCCTGTTGGACAATGGTGACATGCAAATGGACGTAGTAACGACCCGGCGCCGCAGCGACGACTTGTAGCGGTATACGATAGTCCGCGGTCGCGAGCGAAAAATCAAAACGCGTCTGGGATAAAATAGTCAACCCGTCACTGGAGCCGACTTCCACTTGCATCACGCCCTCAGTTTGCGGCGCCAACAAGGTCAAGGTCATAAGCGAGGGCACACCGGGCTCCAAGGTGAACGCTTCAGCTTCTACTAATTCGACTGGCGCACCAGGCTTGCCTCGACTCATTAACGATTGCGCCGAGGTTTTGCTTTCCATCGCAGTATCAGGAGCATTTCCATCGACTGCCGTATTAATATCCCGCCCCGAGCACCCGACTAATCCCAAGAGGAGCAATGTACTCAGCCATCTGTAACACATAGTCATTTGTTATTCCCCATGATGACGATTCAGGACAAGATTAAAACAGCTGCGATTTTCGCCTGTAGCCTGCGGCGAACGGTTAGCCCAATCATAGGCTTCGATAACATAGACACCGGGTTCAAGATGCACCTGTATCGCCTCCTGATCAGCGTCCGACGATTGACCGCGAGCGACCGCCATACCGCGTCGCAGCACAGCGAAATCCGGATCAGTTACACCGCCACTGGTTTTCGTCATGAGGATACGATAATGACCTCTCTGGGTAATTTCTGTGCGCAAAAATTGTGCGACGCCCAGCTTGTTATAAGCACCAAACATTGCCGTACTGCACACCGTAGCCGGTGCGTCATCGGGGTAGAGCGTTTTATAAACGGGCAGCAGGGTTTGCTCTCCGAGATTATTCGTTTCTCCTTCGCCAAATATTCCCCGCCCCTCAATTTGTTGTTCAAGCAACAGCGTATTGAGGAACGGCTCAGTCGCTGGATAGAAAGTGCGCAATTGTTCGCTTAACAGATAAATCGACGTAAGCGCCTCCGCATTACGATAGGCGGGTGCGATGAAGGGTTCGAACAGGTAGCGAAAAT
>CAYTQQ010000007.1:16826-37407 GCA_964440135.1 uncultured Cellvibrionaceae bacterium
GCCTCCGCATTACGATAGGCGGGTGCGATGAAGGGTTCGAACAGGTAGCGAAAATCCCCCGCAGGTTTATTGAAATCGCTGAGATAATAATTGAACAACACCGATTCAATAGACGACTCATTAAACCAGCCCGGATGAATGTGGTTAGTGGCACTCAGGTCATAGATATAACCCGAAGCCTGCCGAAAACCACCAGCATCGCGGTAGATACTGTCATCAAGCATCATGGCCGCAAACGCATTCGCCAAACCCTCGGATAAGGCTACGCGAAAATCCAGCCGATCACCGTAACCGTGCTCACCACCCAAGGTATCCGAACGCGCTAACAGGTTTTCAAGATAGTGAGTCCACTCGTGCAGGATCACATGGCGATCATATTCATCCGTGTCGATATTTGCCTCGCCGAGCAAATAAATCGCCTCCCCCGAATAAAAACTGGTACCAATTTCACCGGTAGAAAAATCACCGTCGGGATGTCGGGCGGTGAGGTTATTACCGCTCCAGCGAAATTCCAAACTGCCCAGACTGGCGAAGTCACCCACCTCGAGCAAGCGCTGCAACCCGAGGTAAAGCGTATCAATAATCGCAAACGGTGCCGCCGCGCGCATACCGCTGTAGTGCTCGCCATCCCAGCCAGATGGCGCGTGCAGATTGCGACGGGAATTGACGGTGCCACTGTTGGCAAAACTACCAGCTAATGTATAGAGCCCGTTATTACGGGTATTGTCGGTCACCGAATAATTCCAGTGGGGGCCCGCTGCGCGCTGTAACTGCGCTTTGGCTTGCACTCGTACATTGTGATTAGCGGGCGCAGATAATTGATAAAGCCCCTGCTCATTCGTCTGTGTTTGCGCGAGCAGCTGTTCTGTCCCATCGACCAACTCAACCACGACGCCGCGCGCTGGTCGAGGTGTGGTGGCCGCATAATCCAGGCCGCCATGACTTTTATGCGGTACAAAATCATAAGTGATCAAGCCGCTGATGATCACTCGGGGCTGTACTGAGCTGCTGCTGACCGCACTGGATTGACTACTGGTGTTAACCGAAGATTGGCTGGCAATACTTGACGTCGTTGTACTCGACGAACTGGAGGCGGACCACGACGATGCCGTGGACGAACCCGAGGAACCGCCACAGCCCAACAAAATAACACTCACCCATAGAATACTGGCGGGTAACCACCAACTCCGGGCCACTGACCGACCACTTTGCATAATTTCTCTCACTGACAGGGCATGTTGTTGGGCGTCAAGATCAAGCTAACCCGGTTCAACCTTCTACGGTTATAATCACCGCGTTCTTATTAGCGCCAACATTTTTGTTCTACATCCTTTTACGGGACTCCAAGGTCAATCAATGCTGCAAAGTTTATTGCTTATTTTATTCGTCCTCGGTGCGCTACAAACCATTGCCTGGTTCAAACGCCAGCCCGCCGATAAGCGAAAAAAAATGATCTGGCGGTTCGGACTCGGGGTGCTCTTTATCTTTCTGTTATTGATGGTAGCGACCGGACGTGCCCATTGGTTTCTTGCCGTGATCGGCGCCCTGTTGCCTTTTTTACGTGGCCTGTTGGGCGTGGCGCTACAATTGTTACCCTGGTGGTTAAAACGCAAACAACCAACGAGTGAAGAAACCCATCAGCAACATTCCCATACACCGAATAGTCCGCCCGCGACCACCATGGAACTGCAAGAAGCGATGGATATTCTGGGCCTCAAAGGTGATATCACCAAACGTGAAATCACCGCGGAACTTGTCAACGCCACCCACCGGCGTCTTATTCAAAAAATGCATCCCGATCGCGGCGGCAGCGATTATCTCGCCGCTAAGATTAATCGTGCCCGGGATCTGCTGCTAAAAGCCTTGGGCGAATAATTCCTCGCTTTTTTAAGCGTTAAACAGCGTGCGGTTTGCGCGCCATCACATGGATGTAGCGCCCCAGGTATCGATAAGGGTCCTGCTGCGACAGCGCCAATTCCATCGCGAGCAGATTATCCCGATCTCGTTCGCGCACCTCGGCATCGAAAATGTAATCGTGGAAAACGCGAATCCCACTGCTGCCGAGAGAAATAAATCCCAATTCTTCCATCCACTGATTGATGACGGCTGGCTCCATCGGACAAATCGGCGTCAAACTGCCACGCGCACCTTCAACATCATTATTCATAATCTTGGCAAAATTACCGCGCAGCAGGTTTTTATAAATCAGCGCGCCGCGGTTGTAATACGTGAAGGACAACTGTCCTCCCGGTTTCAGGTAGCGGTATAAACACGGTAACAAGGTCTGCGGTTGGGCCAGCCATTCAATGACGGCATGGCAGAGCACTAGATCGAATTCCGTATCGCTCAGGTGCGCCGGCAATGCCTGAATCGCACCATGCACAAAGCTGACACTCTCCAGCAACCCTTCCGCTTCTGCCTGACGTCGCGCCTGGGCGAGCATTTCCGCCGAAATATCACAAATCACCACGTGGTGTCCGGCCCGCGCAAGAGTTAAAGAAAACTGCCCCTGGCCGCCGCCCGCATCAAGAATACGTAATGGTTTAGCGCCTTGTTGCGGCGCAACAACAAACTCAAAGTACTGCTGGAAATCCCGCTGCAGTACGGCGAGGCGGATTTGTCCTTTTAAGCCGCCGTAAACATTTTTAGTAAATCTTTCCACCAAACCGTCAAAATTCCGATCGCGGTTTGCGTCTTGTTTAGCCATATAAAAAACCGCCCATTCAGCACGACTTCATACAACGCTTATGACTTAACGCTGTTCATTTTTGTGTATTTTTTGCGCTACCGCTGCAACCATATCGATGTCCAGGCGGGCGCATAGCTCGACCAGATACATCATCACATCTGCTACTTCGTCCGCTACTTTATGTTTGGTGCTGATATCACGGGTAATAGCACTCGCCTGCTCGTCACTGAGCCATTGAAAAATCTCGAGCAGCTCCGCTGCCTCAACCGCTACCGCCGCGGCCAGATTTTTAGGGGTATGATAAACTTGCCAGCCATTGCGTTCCGCCAACCGGGCGAACGCCTGACGCAGTTGAACAAGATCAAGCAGTTGGGCTTGCTGATTATTTTTATCGTGCATGGCACCCTCTTTACAGACTTATACGCGCTTACAAGTCAATGGGACTCCTACAAAACCAGCAGTCTCTTCATCAAAGATCGCCCTGCCAGTAACAATCAAAAAGCCTCCTGCCAGGTCACCCAACGCGTCCACACGACTCGGCAACTCATTCAACCCAGCGCTGAGTCAAACTTTTAACCGCTGAAACGTGGGTAACACACTTGAACGAAAAGCTCTGGCAGGTGTACATGATCCGCAGCGATGATGATCAGCTTTACACCGGTATTACCACCGATATTCAGCGCCGCTGGCGCGAGCATACCTGCGGCAAGGCAGGCGCACGATTTTTTCGGGGACGCAAACCGCAAGAGTTATGCCTGCTGGAATTCTGTACGGACCGCAGCAGCGCCAGTAAACGCGAAGCCAGTATCAAACGCCTTACCCGTATCGCCAAAAATGCCTTGCTCAACGAGCAATCCGCCGCCCAGCGAATCCATCTACTTGCGCTGCAAAGCACGCTCAGCGATAGCCTATGACCCAGACCCGCTTACGCTGCGCGCGCTGTCAGCGCCCGGCGAAAACCTGCCTGTGCCCTTTTATCACGCCTACCGCTAACCGGACAGAGCTGGTTATTCTGCAACACCCCCTGGAAGTAAACAACGCAAAAAATACCGCGGGTTTATTACAGTTGAGCCTGGGCTTGTGCCAGCGCCATGAGGGAGAAACCTTTTCGGAGGATTTTTTACGCGGGCTGTTAAACCAAGGGGGAAAGATAAATCTGCTGCTTTACCCACCCACGATTGAGACCGGTGTGCTGAGCACGTCCCCGCCACCCCTGCCCGACTTGACCGGCGTAAAGCCCGAACAGCTGCGCCTGATTTTATTGGACGGCACCTGGCGCAAGAGCCGCAAAATGCTTTACCTCAATCCCCTGTTACAACAACTGCCGCGACTGGCGTTAACCGACTGTGGGCCGTCGCGCTATCACATCCGCAAGGCCCAGGGACAAGATCAGCTTTCTTCCCTGGAAGCAAGTTGTTACGCTTTACAACATTTGGAAAGTGAGCAGGTCGACTATCAGCCCTTGCTCACTGCATTTGATCACTTCATAGCCCGTCAACTGGCTTTTATCCCTGCACGGCTTCCTCCGAGCTAATGACAACAGAGTGTTTTATGACCACTGCCCATTCCAGTTTTGAATTTCTGCGCAGCCAGCGCATTGATGCCTTACAAATCCGTGTGGAAGAGTATCGTCACAAAGTGACCGGTGCCCAACATATTCATATGGCAGCGGATAATGAAGAAAACGTTTTTCTGGTAGCGCTGCGGACCGTGCCGCAAGACTCCACGGGCGTGGCTCATATCCTCGAACACACAGTGCTCTGTGGCAGCGAAAAATACCCCGTGCGCGATCCGTTTTTTATGATGGTGCGCCGCTCACTGAATACCTTTATGAACGCCTTCACCAGCTCGGACTGGACGGCCTACCCTTTTGCCAGCCAAAACCGTAAGGACTTTAACAACCTGTTGGATGTTTATTTAGACGCGGTTTTTTTCTCCCGTCTGGACGAGTTGGATTTTGCCCAGGAAGGTCATCGGGTGGAGTTTGCGGAGCCTGAAAATCCCGCGTCTGACCTGGTGTTTAAAGGCGTGGTATTTAACGAAATGAAAGGCGCTATGAGTTCGGTGCCTTCCCAGCTTTGGCATACCCTGTGTAAATATCTTTATCCCAGCACCACCTATCACTTCAATAGCGGTGGCGAACCGGATTGTATTCCCGATCTCACCTATGAGCAGTTGCAGGATTTTTATCGCAGCCACTACCACCCGTCCAATGCCATCTTTATGACCTATGGCAAAATTCCAGCAGCCGAGCATCAGGCGGCCTTTGAAACGCGTGCGCTGCACCGCTTCGACAAGCTGGATACCGTCATCAGCGTGCCGGAAGAAAAACGCTATTACGCGCCTATTGCGGTAGAAGAAGCCTATCCGCTTGAAGAGGGTGAAGATCCGGCCGGTAAAACCCATGTCGTCGTCGCCTGGCTTCTGGGCAAATCCACCGACCTGGAACAGACCCTCGCCGCGCAGATGTTGTCCCACGTCTTATTGGATAACAGCGCCTCCCCCCTGCAGCAAGCCCTGGAAACGACAGAGTTGGGACAGGCGCCCTCGCCGCTGTGCGGCCTCGAAGATTCCCAGCGGGAGCTGGCCTTTGTCTGTGGCCTGGAAGGCTGCGAGCTGGACAATGTGGCCCAGGTTGAGCAGTTGATTCTGGATACCCTGAAGCAAGTAGCGGAAACGGGTGTTCCTCAAGAGACGCTGGAAGCCGCCCTGCATCAATTGGAGTTACAACAGCGGGAAGTGGGCGGCGATGGTTACCCCTATGGCCTGCAACTCATTCTCACCAGCCTGACCTCGGCCACCCACCGCGGTGATCCGATTGCTCTTCTGGATCTCGAAGCTGCCCTGACCAGCCTGCGTCTACGTATCCAACAGCCGGATTTTATTCAGCAGTTAGTGCATAACCTGCTGCTCGATAACCCGCACCGCGTCCGGCTTACCCTGCGTCCCGATGCCCAGATAAACGCCCGCAAGCAAGCCGCTGAACAAAAGCGCCTGGCAGAACTTAAAGCGCAACTCACTGACGCGGACAAGCAGACCATCGTCGCCCGCACGCAAGCCCTGCAAGCGCGTCAACTGCAAAAAGACGACGAGTCCATTTTGCCCAAAGTGACCCTGGCGGATGTACCACCGCACTTGCATTACACCCCCGGCAGCCGGGAAAGCGTCAACAATTTCCCGTTGCGCCGCTATCGCGCCGGTACCAACGGCCTTGTCTACCAGCAGATTACCTGCAAGCTGCCTGCGCTGGCTGATGACCTTCTGCCGCTGCTGCCGTACTACGCCAATTGCCTGACCGAGCTGGGCATCGGGGAGCACGATTATCTGGCTACCCAGCGCTGGCAGGCGCAAGTGGTCGGCTCCATCGGTGCCTACACCAGCGTGCGCGGCAGCAGCGCAGACGTGCAGCAGATTGATGGCTACTTCACCCTGTCCGCTAAAGCCTTGAATCGCAATCACGCGGCCATGAATGAACTGATGCAGCGCACCCTGAGTGATGTCCGCTTCGATGAGCTGCCGCGTATCCGTGAACTGATTGCCCAAGCCCGGGCCCGTCGCGAGCAAAGCATTACCGGCAACGGCCACAGTCTGGCCATGAGCGCGGCCTGCTCAGGCATGAGCCCCTCGGCAAAGCTGTCGCACCAACTCGGTGGCCTGGTCGGCATAGCCGCGTTAAAAACCCTGGATAACAGTCTCGATGATGCAACGACGCTGACCCGTTTTGCCGCACAGCTGGCACAAATCCATCAACAGATTGTGCAAGCGCCCAAGCAGTTCTTGCTGGTCGGGGAAGATGAGCATCTGGATAGCTATACCCAGATCCTGCAACAGCGCTGGGTGGCGGAACCTGCGGTTACGGATTTTGTTGAATTTGATTTACCGGCCGTCAGCGAACAGGTCCGCGAAGCCTGGATGACCAACACCCAGGTCAACTTTTGTGCCAAGGCTTATCCGACAGTTCCCAGCGACCATCCCGACGCCGCCGCGCTGAGCGTACTGGGTGGCTTTTTGCGCAATGGATATTTGCACCGGGCTATTCGCGAACAAGGCGGCGCTTACGGTGGCGGCGCCAGCCAGGACAATAATATTGCCGCGTTTCGCTTTTATTCTTATCGCGATCCCCGCCTGGCGGAAACCCTGGCCGACTTTGATGCAGCCCTCGCCTGGCTGCAGGAAGATACCCACGAATGGCAAGCGGTTGAGGAAGCGATTCTCGGCGTGATCAGCAGCCTGGATAAACCCGCTTCCCCCGCTGGCGAAGCCAAGCAGACGTATCAGGCAGAACTGTTCGGGCGCACCCGTGAAAAGCGCGAACTTTTCCGCAACCGCGTACTGCAGGTACAGCTGGCCGACTTACAGCGAGTGGCGGCAACTTACCTGACGCCGGAACGCGCAAGCCTCGCGGTCATCACTCACAGTGGTAACCGCGCAGCCACTGAAGCGTTAGGGCTCGACCTCAAGACACTGTAAGCACAAACGCGGTCGGCGACGGCCGCGTAGTTTTCCCCGTCAATCTGCTCTAGTATTCACTCCCGGAGTCGTAACGCTATTAACAATAACAGCAGCGGTGTAATGATCACTTCAGCCAACAGCATTGACGCTATTTATGAGCCCGCCCCAGCCCCTTGAATTCAGTGCCGTGACCCACCCCGGTCTGGAGCGCGACAACAACGAAGATTGCTTTTTAAGCCTGCCCGAACAGGGCCTCTGGCTTATTGCTGATGGTATGGGCGGCCATGAAGCCGGTGAAGTCGCCAGTGCTATCGTGCGCGCCACGATTCAGGAAAACTTTTCGAAACTGAACACCCTGGGCGAAACGATCCAGGCCTCCCATCGCGCCGTACTGGATGCAGCCAGCCAGGGCCAGGGCGCGCCCGGCATGGGCTCCACTGTTGTCGTCTTGTGCAGCAATCAGCGTCAATATGAAATCGCCTGGGTTGGCGATAGCCGTGCTTATTTATGGACCTACACCCCTGAGGGCGGCCGCCTTGAGCGGCTCACCCGCGATCACTCCTACGTGCAGATGCTGTTCGCGTCAGGCGCGATCACCGAGGATGAAATCGAGCAGCACCCGGCCCGCAATATCATCACCCAGTGCCTGGGCTCGGCCGAGCTGGACGAGGTACAGGTGGATAAGGTGCAGGGCCTATGGCAGAAAGATCAATGGATCCTGCTGTGCAGCGACGGTCTGAGCGACGAAGTAGACGATGACACTCTCGCCGAACTGCTGTTTCAAAGCGCCGACTGCGATGTAGCCGTCGATCAGCTTTTACACGCGGCCCTGACCAACGGCGGCCACGACAACATCACGGTGCAGATTATCGAATCACCGCTGCGGGGGCAGCGTAAACCACCCTTTATCTGGCAATGGATTCCCTACCTCACGGGCCATCGTCATTGGGATGCAATGATTTACAGCACGGCGTTGATTTCGCTGCTCGTGCTGCTGTATTCAATTGTGCAATAACTGGCATTTACTGTTGACCTGAGAAATATGCAGATACCCGGTTACCGCGTCATACGCAAAATCAATCAAGGTGGCATGTCCACCGTTTACCTCGCGATTCAAATCAGCGTGGGGCGCGTTGTCGCACTCAAAGTCATGTCTCCCGCGCTTACTGGTGACCCGGCATTCAGTGAGCGCTTTCAGCGCGAAGCCACCATTGTTGGACAGTTGTCGCACCCGCATATCGTCGCGATTTACGATATTGGCAAGCACGACAATTTTAATTACATCGCCATGGATTACCTACCCGGCGGCACGGTGCATGAGCGCATGATGAAAGGCCTGAGCACCAGCGATGCCGTGCGCACCACGCGCGATATTGCCGCAGCGCTGGATTACGCCCATGAGAAGGGCTACATCCACCGCGACATCAAGCCGGAAAATATTCTGTTTCGCGCGGATCACTCCGCCGTGCTCACTGACTTTGGCGTAGCCAAGGGGATTATCGGCGTATCGCGCATGACCAATGTCGGCCAGGTGGTGGGCACGCCTCACTATATGAGTCCGGAACAAACCCGCGGTAAAACCCTGGATTCGCGCTCGGATCTCTATAGCCTCGGGGTGGTGTTTTACGAAATGCTGACCGGTGCTGTGCCCTTCCAAGGGGATGAGGCAGTGGCCATTGCGATAAAACATATCAGCGCACAGGTGCCGCGCTTACCGCGCCAGTACGAGCAATATCAAAAAATTGTCGACAAGATGCTCGCCAAAGACCCGGACCAGCGTTATCAACGCGGGCGCGATATTATTGAAGCCCTGAACGATATTGAAAACCAACAAAAAGCTAATAGCAGTCCAACCACTAATCCGACCGAATTATCCACGCCGGCGTTGCTCAAGGCGCTGCTTAAAGCGACCACTAACGCTGTTCACTCGCGACTGCGGCGAGTGGCGCAATTGCGGTGGAATCCACAGGATGGTTTTTACCGTCTGGTGCCGGCTTCGCCAACACTGATTGCCGACAACGATCGCCAGACCCTGATTGCCACCCGCGAGCAAAACGCTACCGAGCTGCATCTGTTGCTCAACTCCCGGCAGCGCTCCCGGTTGTGGCTGCTGTTGGGAACCGCCTCTGCGATCCTCATTGGTGGCGCGGGTTTACTGTGGCTGTTGTCTGGCAGCCCGACCGAGCAAATCCTGGCCGCACCCCCGCCCGTCGCCACCGCCGCGACGGCCGCGGCTGAACCAGCAGCGCCAGACGCCGTACCACAAGTAACTGAGTCACGAGCAACTGCGCCGCAAGAAGCTTCACCCCAAGAAACTGAAGCGGGCTCAGCGCTTAGCGCCCATCCTTTGATTAGCTCGCCGGTATCCCGGGAGAGTGCGCCCGACGTAAATCCTCTGGCGAATTTTGATGAACGGGCGACCCTGATTCCCTATCCGCCCCTTAAATCACCGCCAGCCGCAGAAGACGTAGCGCCGCCGCTGTATAGCTTGACGGTGACCACCACACCCGAAGATGCGCTGGTGCGCATTTTAAATATTGTCCCCCGCTACGCCGATGGCATAGAACTGGCGCCGGGGCGCTATCACATTGAAGTGAGCCATCCCGAATACGTGACGCATACCACCTGGGTCACCCTTGAAGACATGCCGTTGCTGCTGGGTGTCAGCCTGCAAAAAGCGATCACCCTGCCGCGTAACTTTGCCAGTGATTTACCCAATGGCCAGAGCGGCCCACCGATGGTGACGATTGACCCAGGCAGTTTCACCATGGGCTCATCTGATCATCCGGCAACACCGGCGCATAAGGTCACCCTCAAACATTCCTTTGCCATCAGCCGCTACGAAATCACCTTTGATGAGTACGACCTGTTTGCCACCGCGACCGAGCGCGCCCTGCCGGGTGATAACCGCTGGGGCCGCGGCAACCGACCGGTAATCAATGTCAGCTGGGAAGATGCCCGGGCCTACACCCAGTGGCTCAGTAAAGCGACCGGCAAAACCTATCGCCTGCCGTCGGAATCCGAGTGGGAATACGTGGCTCGTGCGGGGCGCGAAAAAGGCGATTGGTGGGGTGAAGAATTAGCCGATGCAGCCGGCAAAGCCAATTGCCGGCGCGGTTGTAACAGCCGGTTCTCCGGCCTGTTCGGCAGTAAAACCGCCCCGGTGGGCAGTTACCCCGCCAACGCTTTGGGGGTCTCTGACATGGCTGGCAATGTGGCGGAATGGGTAGCGGATTGCTTCCGCGAAAAATACCAAGGCAAGCCGCGGGACGGCAAAGCGCTCAACCCGCGCCAGTGTGCCAGCCGGGTTATTCGCGGCGGCTCAGCCAAAGACAATCTGCATGAAACCACCGACTATCGACGCGAGCATCAACCGCCGGGTATCTTCAATGAGCACCTGGGCTTTCGTGTGGTGATGGAGCTGGATGAGTAGCGGCCCATAAAACATGGCAGCCTCCACGCTGGTCACAGATTCGGCTCACCTGCCAACTAACCTGTTCAACTGTTCAATTGACCTGTTCAACTAACCTGTTCAATTAAGCGATGCAACTCATCGACTCAACCAGCGGGCTCAACGAACGGGTTCGCGACGGGCTTTTTCCACAAGGGTTGCCAGCGCAAATCCGTTGCTGTGCGCCACAGCCATTCGACCGGCCCGTAATTGAAGTAGCGCAACCACCAGTGACAGAGCACTAACTGCAACAGAAAAAGTGCGATACATAAGCCGGCATTGGTGATCAAGGCAGTTTCCGCAAACCAGCCGAGACCGAAACTACTGAACAACATCAACCCCAGCGCGGTTTGTGACAGGTAAACCGTCAGCGCCATCTTGCCTATCGGTGCCAGCGGCAACAGCCATTGTTGAAAACGGGGCTTGCGCATCAACAAGGTGATACTGATGATATAAAACAGCGTCAGACTGACATTAAAAAATTCCAGTAAAAAACCGCCGAGCCACATGACCCACGGCGCGGGTTCATCTTCGACGCCGGCAGCGCCTAATGCGATAGCCATCGCTACTGCCAGGAGGACGCAGGCAATAATGGCCTTGCCCATCTTTTTCCACCACCTGCGAAACAATTCAACATGCGCGGCGATATCGTGAAAATAACCCATGCGCCCGGCAAACATACCCAGCAGAAAAAAACCAAAGGTAATTAACAAACGGCCGCTATTAATCTGGTAGTAGAACTTATCGACCATCGCCGCGATATTGTGCTGGGCCATATCCAACAGTGAACCGTGTTTCATCACCGCGTAGTACACGGCACCCTCGGCTTCCAGATCGCCGCTGATCAATTCCACCTGACCGCGCCAGAGCAGCGACACCAGCTCGGCAAGTTTGGTGGGTATGTTCAGGGCTAACAGCACACCGAGTATCAGGAGTGTGCGATTGCTCAGATCGCGGCAAAAAATCAGCAGGAAACCCAGGGGCACGTAAATGGTGAGGATGTCAGCGCGCCAGATAATGTGGTGGATCAAGCCAATCGCGCCGAGGATCAGCAAGCGCCAACCGAAACGCCGCACGACCGGCTGCTGGCGGCGCAACAGATTGTGAATCTGAATATAAAAACTAAAACCAAACAGAAAGGAAAAAAGCGCGAAGAACTTACCAATAATAAATAGCAGATACACACCCAGCGCCAGGGCGCTGGCCACATCATTTTGCGGCTGATACAAGTCTTGCGGCAAAGGTCCGCCCGCATACCAGTAAATCATGTGGGCATAAAAAATCCCCAAGAGCGCCCAACCCCGCAGCACATCAATGGTCACTATTCTCGCGTTATTACCGGTGGGTGAATCGAGCAATGTAGCCATAGGCTTATCCCTGAAGTAGCTCTGTTAGTCGGTCGTAGTGCGTGCAATAACCACGAATCCACACCGATCATCAACGACCGACGTGGGTGGTATTTATTGTTTTTATTGTAAGGACAGAGACAACCGCGCTGTGAGGATAAAAATAATCAACTCACCATGACTTTTGTCATCAACCACCGCCCGCCCCTGCTGGCTTATTTCATCAGCGTTGACACAACGCCGACCACGCTGATCAGCAACAGACAGACGCCCAACCAACGGTAAAATATCCGTGTATCACCGTCCACCAGTCGGGCGTGAAAACGCAAACCAATAACGTGGCCAACCGTCGCTGCCGGTAACAACCAGAGATGATGAATCAATTGCAAATCAACCCCGGCATAAACAAACGCGACCATTTTGATGAATACCAAGATAAACCACAGCACAAACAAGGTATCGCGCAATTGCTGTTTGGCGACATGGGTAGCAAATACCGCAATCAACAACGGCGCGCCGATCAATGAGGTACCGCTGATATAGGCACCCAACATCAGAAAAACAGTATCAACCAGCGGGTGATTACTTTTAAAGGGTTTATTCAAAATATAAGAAATGGCGTAGGCCGCAACAATGATAAAAATCACCGTTGTCATCAATTTAGCCGGCAGTGTCAGCAGCCCGAACACCCCAATCAATTTAGGGATGATCATAATTGACAGCGCTTTTTTCAAATAGCGCCAGTCAATCGTACCGCTTGCTAATTCCGCCTGCGGGATGCCGGCGCCCGTGGCCAGGGCCAGATGGCGCCGGTGCTGACGCCAGTTCTGGGCCACGGTGAGGGTGGAAAAAAATAAGAGATGCACCGCAATAATGGGCAGATAAACCAGCGGCTGGTTATCAATCAGCAATAAAAATGGCAGTGACATCACCGCACCACCAAAGCCGAGGCCGGAGCGAACAAATCCGCTCCAGGCAAAGATCAGTGCAACTAAAACAA
The DNA here is from genome assembly GCA_964440135.1 of uncultured Cellvibrionaceae bacterium. Classification (GTDB taxonomy): domain Bacteria; phylum Pseudomonadota; class Gammaproteobacteria; order Pseudomonadales; family Cellvibrionaceae; genus Cellvibrio. The sequence continues at coordinate 29,765 of CAYTQQ010000007.1, forward strand.
TTTGAACAAGCGACAAATCAGCCATGATAAATCCAGACAACGCCAAAACAGCATGGCCACTTTAAGTGGCCATGCAGGAAACGAGCACCAGTGAAGTTACGATGAAGGCCCGATCAAGACCCAATGAACGCCCGAGCAGCATTCAAAGAACCTTCGGAAAAGACACATTATACCTTTCTCATTTCTGCCCACCGAGGTAATTTTTTGTTTAACCGTTTGTCCTAGTCCGCTCAAGCGCGTAAAACTTAGCCAGCACTGATGGCCGGCTCGCGCGTCAAATCCAGTATCTGAACCGGAAGAACGGCAGTTGCAGAATGGCGGATAAATGTCCAACGTGAGTTCGTTAACGTCCGGCAGCGCGTCCGTACCAGCGCTACCATCAGGACATTTTCAACCACGATGAGCGCTTTACACATCATTGAAAACATAAGATGAGAAAAGGGAGGCAGGTTATGAATCAACGTTACCTATCGCGGCGCGATCTACTTAAAGCCATGGGCGCCCTGGGCCTGGCGACACAAGCGCCCTGGTTATTTGCGCAATCACGCCCCAAAAAACGCCTGGGTGTGGCCTTGGTAGGTTTGGGTTCTTATGCCAGTGGTCAGCTGGCGCCGGGACTGCAATTAACGGAGCACTGCTATCTTGCCGGCATAGTCACCGGCTCCCCGGAAAAAATCCCTCAGTGGCAAGAGCGCTACCAGATTCCCGACAGCAATGTGTACAACTACGACAACATGCATCGCATGGCCGACAACCCGGAAATTGATGTGGTGTATATAGTGGTGCCCACCGGATTGCACGCCAAATACGCGATCATCGGGGCCAACGCCGGCAAGCATGTCTGGTGCGAAAAACCCATGGCCATGAACGTGCAGGAATGCCAGGCGATTATCGACGCGTGTAACAAAAATAAAGTGAAACTCACCGTTGGTTATCGCATGCAGCACGAACCCAACACGCAGCGAATTATTCAGATGGCCAGCGAACGGCCCTACGGCAAAATTCAAAAAGTAATTGCCGAAGCAGGTTACAACAACACCCGCGACAGCCACGGCTGGCGCGCTGATGCAAGCCTCGGTGGCGGCGCCATGTACGACATGGGCGTCTATCCGCTCAATGCCGCGCGCTACACCTCCCAGGAAGAACCCATTGCCGTAACGGCGACCATGGAAAGTACGCGTCCGCTGTATCACGAGGTGGATGAAACCACAAACTTTGTGCTGGAATTTCCAAGTGGCGCGATTGCCGAGTGCGCCACCAGTTACGGCAAGCATATGAATCGCCTGCGGGCAGAATGCGAGCGCGGCTGGTATGAGCTAAGTCCCTTCCAGACTTATAACGGCGTTAAAGGGCGTACCAGCGACGGTATTATTTTCGCTGAGTCACCCGGACATCAACAGGCGCGGCAAATGGATAACGATGCGCTGGCGATTATCAATGATTCAGCGGTAATCGTGCCGGGCGAAGATGGCATGCGGGACATTGCGATCCTGGAAGCGATTTTTAAAGCGGCCAAAGAAGGTAAACGGATTACCGTTTAGACGCAGAACAAAAAAGCACGACCAGTGGGTCGTGCTTTTTTGTTCGCATAAAACTTTTATCCGGGCAGGGTAGATTTATCAATCTGTCATCCTGTTTAAATCCGTCATCTGATATAAATCCCTCATCTTAGATGCTCACATGAAATCCCTATCCCACGAATGACGTTATAGCGCGATGGCTTTTTGCTTTAACTTTTCAATGTCATCACGCAGTTTGGCAGCCACTTCAAACTCGAGATCTTTCGCGGCCTGGAACATTTGTTTTTCCAGGTTTTCAATGGTTTTCCAGATGTCCTGCGGATTGGTATCTGCCAGATAGCGACTCTGCCGCTCGGCAATCGCCATGGCTTTATTGCGTGCGCTGCGCCCGCCCGCACCCGGGGCAACCGATGCTTCCATAATATCGGTGATACTTTTGTTGATACCTTGAGGCGTAATGCCGTGCTGAAGGTTATGGGCAATTTGCTTTTCGCGACGACGGTCGGTTTCATCAATCGCCCGTTGCATGGAGCCGGTAATTCGATCCGCATAAAGAATTGCCCGCCCGCGGACGTTACGTGCCGCGCGGCCAACGGTCTGAATCAGGGAGCGATCAGAACGCAAAAAGCCCTCTTTGTCCGCATCCAGAATTGCCACCAGTGACACTTCCGGCATATCCAGACCTTCACGCAACAAGTTGATACCCACCAGGACATCAAAGTGCCCGAGACGCAGATCGCGAATAATTTCTACCCGTTCCACGGTATCAATATCCGAGTGCAGATAACGCACGCGCACGCCGTGTTCGGCCAGATACTCGGTCAGGTCTTCCGCCATACGTTTGGTCAATACAGTAATCAAGACCCGATCACTGCGCTCCACACATAAACGAATTTCCGACAGGACATCATCCACCTGACTAGTGGCCGGACGAATTTCAACTTCCGGATCGATCAAGCCCGTCGGACGAACCACCTGCTCGACCACCTGCCCCTGCTTCTCCGCTTCATATTTTCCGGGCGTGGCTGAGACCATAATCATTTGCGGGGCGATCAGCTCCCACTCATCAAACCGCATGGGCCGGTTATCCAGGGCCGAAGGCAGGCGGAAACCGTATTCAACCAGGGTTTCCTTACGCGAACGGTCACCTTTATACATGGCCCCGATTTGCGGAATCGTCACGTGACTTTCATCAATTACTAACAGGGCATCCGGCGGTAAATAATCAAATAACGTCGGCGGCGGTTCGCCCGGATTACGACCTGAGAGATAGCGAGAGTAGTTTTCCACACCGTTGCAATAACCCAGCTCTTGCATCATTTCCAAATCAAAACGCGTGCGCTGCTCAAGGCGCTGGGCTTCTACCAATCTGTTATTTTCACGCAGGTATTCAAGCCGCTGGCGCAATTCTTCTTTGATGTTTTCAATCGCGGCAAGAATTTGCTCGCGTGGCGTTACATAGTGAGATTTTGGATAAACCGTAAACCGGGGGACTTTGTGCAGCACCTCGCCGGTAAGTGGATCGAAGATTGAAATCTGTTCAATTTCATCATCGAATAATTCCACCCGTACCGCTTCGATATCTGAATCCGCCGGATAAATATCGATCACATCACCGCGCACCCGATAAGTGGCCCGGGCAAAATCCATATCGTTGCGGGTGTACTGCAGCTCGGCCAGGCGCCGCAGAATCTGCCGCTGATCAATTTTTTCTCCGCGTACAATGTGCAGCAACATTTTCATATAGGCATCAGGATCACCCAAGCCATAAATTGCCGATACCGAGGCGATAATAATCGCGTCCTTGCGCTCCAATAACGCTTTGGTTGCCGACAGACGCATTTGCTCAATGTGCTCGTTGACCGCCGAGTCCTTTTCAATAAACGTATCCGAAGATGGCACATAAGCTTCGGGCTGATAGTAGTCGTAGTAAGACACAAAATATTCCACGGCGTTATTAGGAAAAAATTCCTTAAACTCACCATACAATTGCGCTGCCAAGGTTTTATTGTGCGCCATGATCAAGGTCGGGCGCTGCACGCTCGCAATCACATTCGCAATCGTGAAGGTTTTTCCCGAACCGGTAACACCCAGAAGTGTCTGGTGCGACAGCCCGGCCTCCAACCCGCTGATCAATCCGGCAATTGCAGTAGGCTGATCGCCAGCCGGTTTAAAATTACTTTGAACGACAAATTCTTTGGGCATAATTACTCAGTCTAGGAATAGTTACTCAGTCTAGGAATAGTTACTCAATCTAGAAATAGTTACTCAGTCTTTGGATAGGGTTACTTAGTCTGTGGATAGATTATTCAGTCTTTGGATATGGTTACTCAAACAGTCATCGCCGCAGATTATTGCAGCCGTCTTATCAAAGCATAAAGAATTAAAAAAGTTTTCCCTTAACCTGCGCCACTCCAGCCAACAGTCCTGCGAACAAGCTGCCCTTTGAACAAACTGCCCTTTGAACAAACTGCCCTTTCAAATGGACGCATCTGTTATCCTTTCAATCACTTACCCATCGCTTTTCACTGAACCCTGCCGGTGTCACTGAATAAGCAGCAACAGTTGCTCTTGAATACCCTGGCCAAAAGCCGTATGTATAGCAGAACCCGCGTCAAACAAAAAAATGAGGCAAACAATGACTGATTCTCGTATCGAAGTCGATAGTATGGGCGAAATCCAAGTGCCTGCAGCAGCACTTTACGGCGCCCAAACCCAGCGTGCGGTTAACAATTTTGCCATCAGCGGCTGGCCGTTGCCGCCGGCATTTATTCAGGCGGTGGCGCTGGTAAAAAAAACCGCTGCGCAAGTGAATCAGGAGCTGGGTTTACTCGATACCACAATCGCCCAAGCGATCATTATTGCCAGTGAGGCCATTATCGCTGGTGAGCACGCCGAGCAGTTTCCAGTCGATGTTTTTCAAACCGGCTCGGGCACCAGCACCAATATGAACGTGAACGAAGTCATTGCTCATCTCGCCAGCGCCGCGGCACACCAGACAGTTCATCCTAATGATCATGTCAATATGAGTCAAAGCAGCAATGATGTAATTCCTACGGCGATCCATATCAGTGCGGCGCTGCGTCTGGAGCACAAACTGTTTCCGGCGCTGGAGCATCTCCACACCACCCTCCTGGGCAAAGCGGAACAAGTGCGGGGCGTCGTCAAAACCGGCCGAACGCATTTAATGGATGCGATGCCGGTAACTTTCGATCAAGAGCTACTGGCCTGGGCCAATCAAATTGAAATGAATTATCAGCGCCTGCAGATGCTTGTGCCGCAGTTACTGCACATTGCCCAAGGCGGTACTGCGGTGGGCACGGGCATCAATGCCCATCGGGATTTTTCTGCCGCTTTTGCCGCGCAGCTGGCCGTCAATACGGGCCTGAGCTTTGTGCCCGGCGATAATTTATTTGCCCTGATCAGCGCTCAGGACACCGCTGTGGCCCTCTCGGGTAATTTGAAAACGCTGGCGGTCAGCTTGATGAAAATTGCCAACGATTTACGCTGGATGAACTCCGGGCCCTTGGCTGGCCTGGGTGAAATTACCCTGGAGGCACTGCAGCCAGGATCGTCAATTATGCCCGGCAAAGTGAACCCGGTAATCCCGGAAGCGGTAGCGATGGTTGCCGCCGATGTTATCGGCAAAGATGCGGCTATTGCCGTCGCGGGACAATCGGGCAACTTTCAATTGAACGTTATGCTGCCGCTGATTGCCTATAACCTGTTACAGAGCATCGAATTGTTGAGCAATGCCAGTGAAGTACTGGCGGATAAAGCGCTAGCGTCGTTTACCGTGAATCATGCCAACCTCGAACAGGCGCTCGCGCGCAACCCGATTCTGGTGACCGCGCTCAATCCCATTATCGGCTACGCCAAAGCCGCAAGCATTGCCAAGAAAGCCTATGCAGAAGGTCGCGATATTGTCGATGTCGCCGCCGAAGAAACGGATCTGGATCGCAGCGAGTTATTAGCACTGCTCAATCCTGAGAAGTTAACCCACGGAGGGTTATAAACCGCGAAGAATGACGCGCGGATCATGCTTTCGTCGATATTTCCGCAAACAGGGAGAACTACCATGCTTTACGCCAATGTTCAGCAAGAGGAGCAACAAGAGACAGCCCGTGAACTCGCCGACGTGTTACGTCTTGCCCAGCAAATGGGCCAGCGGTTGGCCAATGAAACCCACGGCGACTTGTACTATGACGTGCGTGCGATCATCCACGACTTGCAGGAGGTGCGCGGGCAACTTGACGGCTTCACGCGCAAAATTCTGCCGCCCGGCGCCCCAACGCTCCAGGCACAATCCTTTTATAGCGAGACACCCGGCATTCGACCAAACCTTTAAGCGCACCGAAAGAAAGGCGCGTTTAAAATTCGCTCCACTGCGTAAAGATGCGTTCCACACCCATCGCCTGTAATTCTTTCTGCGAAGGGTGTGGGCGATAGGCCCAGACGGTCGCACCGCTGCCGACTGCCGCCGTCAGGCCGGGTAAACTGTCTTCAATAATCAAGCACTGTTTGATATCAACGCCCATACCTGCCGCCGCCCGCAAATAAATTTCCGGGTCCGGTTTGGCTACGCCTACCGACTCAGTATCAAACCGAATATTGACGGGAAAATAGGTCTCTAAATTTGTTTTTCGTAACTTGAACTCCAGCTCGCGGGTCTGTGAATTTGTCACCACCGCGTAGGGAATCGTCAACGATGCCAACACCCCCGCCACATCCGGCATTGCTACCAGTTCTTTTTCCATCAACGTCCAATAGTAGTGACGGTTGTTATCAATAAAATCATCTGGCACCGCATGGCCTAACTGCGCTTCAATCATGCCCAGACAGGTACGAAAACTTTGCCCAATGTAATGTGCATTGACCTCCTCTAATGTCATCGACAGACCGACATCCATCAGCGATTGATAGATTGCACTGGCGGCGAGTGCTTCAGAATCCACCAGGACACCATCACAATCAAAAAACACGGCGGCATAGGAAGAAGAATCAAATGACATAATGATACGCACCTCAAAGCAGGAGGGATGAATAGAAAGTTCAACGCGGCGGTAATAATTGCCGGAGAAAGACGAGTTGTGTAACTCGTCTAGCGGAAGGTGGATAGCGGTACTCAGGCTAGCGCTATAACCAGTCTTTGCTCTTGAAATACCAGTAAGGCGCGATACCCGAAAGCACCATGATGAATAACGCCCACACATAACCGTACTTCATTTGGAGCTCCGGCATGAACTCAAAGTTCATTCCGTAAACACTGGCAACAACGGTAGGCGGTAAAAAAACCACCGCGGCAATGGAGAAGGTCTTGATAATCTGACTCTGCTCAATGCTGATAAAACCTTGGGTTGAGTCCATCAAAAAGTTAATTTTGTCGAACAAAAACGCGGTGTGTGACATCAAGGTGTCCACATCGCGTTTAATTTCCCGGGCTGTTTCCTGCAATTCAAAATGCTCGCGCAGATGGCGCTGCATAAATGAAATAGAGCGCTGGGTATCCATCAAACACAGGCGGATTTTACCGTTGCTGTCTTCAAGTTTAGCCAGGCTTTCGATCGCATCCTCAAGCTCCGAGTCGGAATCCTCAAGCACCATATGACTGACGACTTCCAGTTTGCGATGGATATCTTCAAGGGCGTCGGCGAGGTTCTCGACCTTCTGCTCGAACATGGTGATCATTAAATCCTGCGGCGATGACACTTGCACCTGTCCGCGCCGGGCCCGCATGCGCAACAAACGAAAATCGGCCAGATCCCCTTCACGCACGGTTAACAGGCGTTTGTCCTGCAAAATAAACGCGACGGTCGTGGTGTTATGTCGCCCACCTTCACCGGGAGCGAGAAACAGGGAGTGAACGTGGATACCGGCACCGTCCTGAAAATAGCGCGCCGAGAATTCAATTTCGTCGACGTCATCTGTCTCGGGCAGTTCGGCGCGCAAAAATGTGTTCAGCTCTTCCCGTTCTTCCTCGGTAGGTTCATGCGCATCAATCCACACCGCATTGGAAATACTGTTTTTGCGATCGTCGGATTGAGCGCTGTCTTCGCGTAAGACTGCGGCCTCAATTTTAAACATTCTCAACATGGGTCTTGCTCCTCAGTCAAACGTGCAGCA
>CAYTQQ010000007.1:37507-41188 GCA_964440135.1 uncultured Cellvibrionaceae bacterium
TGGAGTGGAACCGTATCATCTACGTCGCTTTGCGATAGGGATTGGGCTCCCCTTCCGGTCGCGTTTTGAACCGTCGATGGACCCACAGATATTGATCGGGATAAGGGCGAATCGCCGCTTCCAACGTACGGTTAATCAAGGTCGCATCGGCCACATCGTCAGCGCTGGGGAAATTTTCCAGGGGCGCACCGATCACTATCAGATAGCCGCCTTCACCATCCCGATAATGCGCAAGCGGCAACACCTTAGCATTACCCATACGAACAATGCGCGAGGTCGCCGTGATCGTAGCGGCCGGAACACCAAAAAATGGGGCAAATACACTGTGCTTGGCACCCATATCCTGATCCGGTGCATACCAAACCACCTTGCCTTCGCGCAGGCGACGCACCAAGTGGCGAATATCACCGCGCACTATACCTTGGTCGGCCACCGCTTCGCGTGCCTGCAATACTTTATAAGCAAACAGCTTGTTCGGGTCGCGGCGGTAAACCACATCGAAGGGTATCCTGACCGCTAACCCGTGGGCGGCGGGATCAATCGTCGTGAAATGTCCACCGAGCAGCAGTACGCCCTGGCCACTTGCAACGGCTGCCTCCAGATGCTCATAGCCGATGATGCGGTGCCGGCCTGCTAACGCCGACTTAGGCCCCCAGAGGGCGACACAGGTTTCGATCAGATTAATGCCGGTTGAGCGCATCACTTTGCGCACCAGCTGGTTTTGCTCCTGGGCATCCAGTTCCGGAAAACACAGACGAATATTCACCTCGGCAATATGACGCCGTCCCGGTGCCGCATGGTAAAGCAAATCGCCCAGCCCCGCGCCGAGTTTGCCCGCCCACGTCAGCGGCAGGCGCCCGACCAGCCATAAAAAGCCCAGGCCGATCCAGGTGAACCAATATTTTGGGCCATAAAAGGACCGATCAAATGTGGGCGTGCTGGTTTTATCCACCATACTTTCTCACCTTCTTACCTTCTTACCTTCTCACTATCTCGACCGACCAGAATGCTGAGCCGCCGGGTCTGACTCAATAGCGCTGCTGCACGGTCATGGACAGGCCGTGTTTTCACCTTAACCTCCGGACGGCGCCCATCGGCTGCTGACTTCTGTTAAGGTAGATCAAAAATAAACGAGACTTCATCATGCACATCAACACCTTGTCTGCCCGACTCGATGAGAAACTGATTGAAGTTGATCATCGTCTCGACAAGTTGAGCCAGCAGTTGGCGCAGACAGCAGACGCCACCAAGCAACAACAGATCCAGGCGGATCTCGCGGCGCTCGCTTTGACCAAAGATAAATTACTTAAATCCAGAGATCTCGCCTGGCGCGCCCATCGCTTGCAGCAGCAAAGTGGCGAGGCGCAAACGCTGCGCCGCAAACAGCGATTAGGCTTAGTGCTGTGTATCTTCAGTGCCTTGGGTTTACTTGTACTTGTAGGAATATTCGGGTGGCTGGAGCTGCGTTAACGGCTGTTGACAAACTCGCGCTATCCCCTGTTGTGCAGGTCAAGAAACAGCCGCGAAATTACACCCTACAAAAAAACAAAGCCAATCAGCAGTTGGCTGATTGGCTTCTCAGTGAATCCTCAACAGCGTCTTACCACGTGCGATTATTCAGCCACCGCAGCATCAAGCAATGGCTTTAATTCACCTTTTTCGTGCATTTCGGTGATGATGTCGCAACCGCCAATCAGCTCACCTTTTACCCACAGCTGAGGAAACGTTGGCCAGTTGGCAAACTTGGGCAGCTCGGTACGAATATCGGGATTGCTCAAAATATCGACATAAGCAAAACGCTGTCCGCATGCCATCAAAGCCTGAGACGCACGCATCGAAAAACCACACTGGGGCGCATTGGGCGAGCCCTTCATATAAAGAATAACGGCGTTGTCGGTAATTTGTTGTTTGATGGTATCGAGAATATCCATAGCGTTAACCTCACGAGCAAAGAATGCGGAGCGGCCGTCGAGCGAGCGACCTGAATTGGGCTCTATTCTACCTCAGCCGGGGGTTTATACCCAAGAGCTAAACCCGCGCTCGCGACTATCACCTTTATTTACAACTGCTGTAAACGCTTTTTAGTTAACGCCGTGGCCACGTGCGCCAGAGGATTTTCCGGCCATGGATGACGAGGATAGCGACCGCGCATTTGCTTGCGCACGTCGGGATATGCCTGCCGCCAGAATGTCTGCAGATTGGTAGTAATAGCCAGGGCGCTGCCATTGGGCGCCAGCAAATGAATACGCAAGGGAATTTTTCCTTCTGCAAGCTGCAAAGTTTCGCAGCCAAAAAACTCCTGCAGCTTGGCCGACACTTCCGCCACACCTTCGGCAGAAAAACCCAGCGCGAGCGTCCGACCACTGGGCAGAGTTATTTTTTCGGGCAGCAGCCGGGCAATTTGCTGGCACCGCTCATAGCCCAAATAAAACTCAAGGCCTGCTAATAGCGGCAGGGCTTCAAGGCGGGTGTGCTCGTTTAAAAAGGGTTGCAGCCACAGCTCCAACGCGCCCACTAAAGCCTCTTCCGTTAATGCCGGACCCTGCTCCAGCAATCCAGCATCTGCCAGGAGTCTGGCGCGGGCCAGTAAACTTGTCGCGGCGGCGGGCCAAGGTAAATCCATCAGCCCTTGTTGAGCAATGTGTGCCTGTAAATGCGCAATCAGCGCCTTCCCGATTTCATCTACAGGAATTGGCTGTTGCTCTTCGGCAATGGTGACACCACCCATCTGCCAGCTCAGCAAGCGCTGCCAGCGCGCCTGCTTAAAAATCACCTGCACCCGACTCTGACTCAGCTGCCGCTGCTCCGCTCCGCTTAATTGTAGCGGCAGTGCCAGACCGTGATGGCCCTGACCGCGCGCCTGCACGTGTACAAACACGGCCCACTGAGTGTCGAGCTGATGATCCCCCGCCACACTGATTCCGGAATTTAATCGGTAGCGACCCGAATCCTGACGAAACCCAATGCGATCATTAAAGGCGTGCGCTATCCGCTTGGGCTCTAATTTACCCATCTGCTCCACCGCGTTAAGCACCGTCAACCAGCGACGCTGTTGTGCTCGCCAGTGGGAATGACGCCGTAATTCTGCCGCTGCTGCGGTCAGCCAACTCTCAAGGTCAGCCGTTAGCGGTAGATCAAAATGCAAGGCCAGAGCCAGCAACATAAGCGCGTGCGGCAGCGCATCGGCAACTACGGCCATTTGTAATAATGTGGCGATACGCGGATGCGTCCCCAACTCACTCACCTGAATTCCCTTGGACGTAATTTTGCCGTGGATGTCGGTCAGGCCCCACACCTGCAATTGCTGTTGCGCCTGTTGTAGTCCCAGCGAGTTTGGTGGTTCCAGCCAATTCAGATCAGCAGCGCGGGTGCCCCAATGCGCCAGCTGCAACGCCAGCGGGAGATAATCGCAGGTGCGAATTTCGGGCAGGTCAGCCGGCGCTAATAATTGATCTTTCGACCAGCAGCGAATACACCGCCCGGCCTGCACCCGTCCGGCACGTCCGCGCCGCTGATCGGCGCTGGCCTGACTGATGCGCGTGGTTTGTAGGCGGGAGATGCCGGTGCGCTGCTCGTAGTTAGCGCGCCGCACTAAACCGGAATCAATTACCAGGGTGACATCGGCAATGGTGAGCGATGTCTCCGCAATATTAGTGGCCAGAATTACTCGCGGGCCTTGCG
>CAYTQQ010000007.1:41288-46368 GCA_964440135.1 uncultured Cellvibrionaceae bacterium
GTTTCTACGGGAAAGCAGCGCCCCGCCGCAAATAACCGCTGCTCTACTTGCTGTTGTAACGCGGGATCAGGTGTTGCCGACATCAACACCAGGTGTAAATCTTCGCGCAGAATCTGCGCCTCCTGAAGTAGAGCCCAGGCGAGATCCTGATTGACGGCACGCTCGTGAATTTCATCCAGCAGCACCGCACCTACGCCGTCCAAGGTCGGGCGGCGCAACAAATGCTGCAGCAGAATTCCCGGTGTCATTAACAGCAGCCGCGTTGCGGCACCGCTGCACTTGTCATAGGGCACCTGATAGCCGACAAGATCACCACAGCGCACTCCAAGCAGATCCGCCAAGCGTTGCGCCAGTGCCTGGGCAGCCAATACCCGTGGCTGCACCACCCAAACCTGTTGAGTCGGCTGCGCCTGTTGAGCGAGATATTGGAGTGTCCACAAAGGTGCCAGGGTGGATTTACCGGCACCTGGCTCAGCTTCCAACAGCAGCGGGCGATCATTTAACTGAGCACAAAACTCAGTCGCATAAGCCGCCAGCGGCAGATCTTTTAAGCTGGCAATAGCGTGAGCAGTTTGCGCGGATAACAGCATGTTGGAACGTCACAAAAATAGGGGTTGCTCATGCTAGCATTTTGGCACTGGTATCGCTGGAATGCAGCCATCGGTTGCAACGATAAAAGCCGGTTAAATAACAGCCCATCGGGTTAGAAATATTCCGTCTAGGGCGGCCTCTTTTAACTCTTTATACTGGAGGCGAAAGGATTTTTATATTGCAGGCAAGGCGTTGTTTCAAGGGCACGTGCAATATCAGGAGTGCACAATCGGGAGGCTATATCACAGGAGGCACTATCACAGGAGGCATTATGAAAAGATTCTATTACGTCAGTGATGATCTTGATGAGTTGGCGCAAGTGGAAAGTGAGCTGCACCACTCGGGTATCGACAAAACGCAAGTGCATATTGTCAGTCGCGACGAAGCTGGCATTGATAGACGCGGTTTACATCGCGTGCAGGATTTTATGCGTCGTGATGTAGTACGTGCGGCCTTGCTCGGTGCCGTGGCGGGTGTTGCTTGCGCCCTGCTTATTCTGGTGGGCGCTTATTTTTCTGAACTGCCGCTGCGCGTCGGCTGGGCGCCCTTTTTATTGTTTGCGGCCATTGCGCTGGGATTCTGCACGTGGGAAGGCGGTCTCTTTGGGCTACACAAGCCCCACCACGAGCTGCGGCGAATGGAGCACCGCGTACGCGCCGGCCAACATGTGTTGTTTGTCGATCTGGAACCCACCCAGATGGCGCTGGTAAATCGACTGCCGGAGCGACACAAAAATCTGCAACCTATCGGTGAAGGTTCGGCAACACCCACCTGGGTTATTCGGGCGCAACAAAAGTGGCAAAAGTTTGTGCATGCGATGCCGTGATGCGGTGATGCCTACGCTGTAAAATGTTAAAGCATGAAAACGTAAGCCGTTTATCCCAAACGCCGTTACGCAAGCAAGCTCCTCAAGGCTGCTGCCAACCGCCGCCGAGCGCTTTGTATAAATCCACTGCCGCGTTAAGGCGCGCTAACCGCTGCACAGCCAGTTGGTCTTTTGCTTGAAAGACGCTGCGCTGAGCATCGAGCAAGGTCAACAAATCATCGCTGCCTTCGCGATAACGCACTTCGGTTAACGCTAAAGTTCGCTCCGCCTGCGCACTGATCTCACGCTGAAACTCCTCCTGCACGCTGGTTACAGTAGTGCGATCCAACGCATCATCAATTTCCTGCAGCGCTACATAAATAGCGCGTCGATATTGCTCTACCAACGCCACCCTGGCCGACTCACTCAATTGTTTCTGATACCGCAAACGACCACCGTCAAACAAGGATTGCGCCAACGCCAGTGACCAACTGGTTGAGTCGCGCGCATCCGTTAACGAAAATAAACCGGCAGCCGCACGACCAGCGGATGCACTCAGTTGTACCGATGGTAAAAGCGCGGCACGGGCCGCAGCCACATTAGCATCTGCCGCCTCGAGTTGCGCTTCGGTCGCTGCAAGATCGGGGCGGCGCGCAAGCGCTACGGCAGGAATATCAGCGGCGATTACGGGCAAGTCCAGCGTCGACAATTGTTCCTGGCTCGCCGCTTCAATCAACGCGAAGTGACCGGGCGCTTCGCCCACTAAAATTGCCAAGGCTGCGAAGGTTTGCCGCGCCTGTAATTCCAGCGAAGGTAATGCTGCTTGCTGATTTAATAAGTTAGTGCGCTGCCGGGCACGATCCGCCGCGCTGGCCACACCATTTTGATAACGGGCCTCAACAATATCGTGCACGCGCTGGGCAATACGAATATTTTCCCGCGCTGTCGCGCTGCGTTGCTGCAGTGCAAGATACTGGAACCAGGCATTGGCAATACCCGCCGTGATACTTAAACGCGCCGCATCAAAGTCAAACTGACTGGCAACAAAATTGCTGCGCGAAGCGGCACGGTTAGCTGATAACCGGCCCCACAGGTCGATCTCGTAACTCGCGCCCAGCGACACGCGGCTGGAATCACCTTCGTCCCAATTCGTACCTTCAGAACGCGTGCGGGAAGAACCGCTGCTGGCACTGAGACTGACGGCAGGGAATAAGGTCGCGCCGGCAATGTTCATCTGCAACTCGGCCTGGCGCACTCGCTCGGCGGCAATCAGTAAATCCGGACTGTGATGCAAGGCTGTTTCAATCAGTGTATCGAGCTGGGGCGAGGCAAAATTTTTCCACCACTCGCGGTCAATCACTGTTTCAACGGCCTGTTGCTGTTGTGTTCGCCAGGCATCGTTAATCGCGATCTCCGGCCGCGTGCCCGGTGTAATGGTGTGACAGGCGCTGACCAACCACACAGCAACCAAAAGCGTTAAGGGCTGACGTGAAATCCGGGCAATGTTGTTCGCAAATACTGAATTCATTCCATCATTACCTTTATCAGTCGGTGGCCAATGCTGCTACGGGATCAAGATTGGCGGCCTTGCGCGCTGGCAAGAAACCAAAGACCAATCCAGTCAGGAAGGCACAGCTGAAGGCGAGTACAACGGGTAACACAGCGTAGTGAATGGGTGTGCCCAGATAGGCAATCAATGCCGCAGCACCCAATCCCAGCCCTACTCCAATGACACCGCCAATAGCGGATACGACCAACGCTTCAATTAAAAACTGCTGCAGAATATGACGGGTTCGCGCACCGGTAGCCATCCGGATTCCAATTTCCCGTGTGCGCTCGGTGACGCTGACCAACATGATATTCATCACCCCGATGCCACCTACGAGCAGCGAAATGGCCGCAATAGAACCGAGCAGCCAGGTCATGGTGTTTTGGGTTTCTGAGACGGTATCAATCAGCGAGGCCATGTTAAAAATCTGGAAATCTTCGGTGCCGTGTCGCTCCAACAACAGTGCGTGGGCCGCCGCCTGCACATCGGCCATTTTGCTTTGATCAGCAACTGCAATGGTGGCGTTGCGCAAAAAAGTCTGGCCAAAAATCCGCAGGCTGCCAGTGGTGTAAGGGACGAATACAATATTGTCCTGATCCTGTCCCATGGGCGAAGCACCGCGCTCACTCATTACGCCAATAATCTGAAACAGAATATTGTTGACCATCATGTATTCACCCAGAGGGTCACTGTCGGGAAAAAATTTATCGGCAACTGTTTTTCCCAACACCGCGACTGTGGCGTAGACCGCTTGATCTTCTTCATCAAAGAAAGTCCCGCGCGCCAGGGGCCACTGGCGGGTAACCGGAAAGAGCGCGGAGGTCGCATTGATTTCCGCACTGTGATCGTCGTTGCCGTAGCGCAGCGTTTGGCTGCCAGTTAGCTCAGGAATTGCGCCAATAATGTGGGGCAATTCGTTGAGTGCATCGACATCGGCAGGCACCAGCGTTGATATACCCCAGCGCCCGCCGCGCTGATTGGGACCGCCGGGTCGCACCAAAAGCAAATTGCTGCCCATTGCACTGATACTTTCAACAACCGCCTCTTTAGCACCATCACCGATGGCGAGCATGGTAATGACCGAACCCACACCGATAACAATGCCAAGCAGCGTTAAGATAGTGCGAAAAATATTACTGTGCAGTGACCGCAATGCGGTTTTAGCGGCTTCACCCAACTCACTGAGCAAGGTTGGCCGGGAGAATTTTTCAGATGGCACTTCCGGTTTGGGCGCCACGGGCACCGGGCCGGGATCGGCCACAATCAGTCCATCGCGAATTTCAATAATGCGCTGAGCATGACTGGCTACTTCGGCATCATGGGTAATTAAAATAATCGTGTGACCATCAGCTGATAATTGTTTCAGCAGCTTCATCACTTCTTTGCCACTGTGGCTGTCGAGTGCTCCGGTCGGCTCATCCGCCAAAATAATATGGCCGCCGTTCATCAGCGCGCGCGCGATAGAAACACGCTGCTGCTGCCCTCCCGATAATTGGGTTGGGCGGTGATCCAGGCGCTCGCCTAAACCCAAAGCGGATAACAGTGCTTCTGCACGCGCTTGCCGCTGCTCTGGCGGTAAACCGGCATAGACCGCGGGCATGGCAACATTGTCGCGTGCGCTCAGACCGGGCAGCAGATGATAACTTTGAAAAACAAAACCGAAAGCTTCACGCCGCAACTGGGCCAATCCATCGCGATCGTAAGAAGATACATTCTTACCATTAAACAGATAGTTGCCGCTGGTGGGCTTATCCAAACAGCCGAGAATATTCATCAGCGTGGATTTGCCCGAGCCGGATTGCCCGACAATTGCCACAAACTCACCGGCAAACAGCTGCAGATCAACACCGTGCAGCACCGGTGTTTCCACTTCGCCGTTACGAAACACCTTGGTCACGCCCTGTAACTCGATAACCGGTATTGCCGCTCCCGCAATCGGCTGTTCCAGCGCGGCCATTAGCGCAGCATCCTTGGGTTAAAGCGACCACCCGCATTTGGGCTATTGGGCCCGCCCGCCGAGCGTGTGCCGGTCACCACTACTTCACCTTCGTTCAACCCGGCAATGACTTGCGCATGAATGCGGTTGCTCACCCCTACAGTGATCTGCCGTGTTTCCTGTTGTCCTTTGGTGTTGA
>CAYTQQ010000007.1:46468-54101 GCA_964440135.1 uncultured Cellvibrionaceae bacterium
CCCACTTGTCGGAGTTTTTAATTCATTATTTGTCGCGGAAGTCGTGGGTATAGAGTCGCGCTGGGCTGTGGGATTTTTTGATTGTGCGGCAGGCGCTCTGGCAATTTCAGCCGGCGGGCCAGATCGCTTTTCTTCCGGCGCCGCGCGCTCTGGCCTGACGCCCTGTGGACGGGTAAAGGTTAATGCCGATACCGGTACCAACAGAACATGTTTAGCCTGATCGCTGATAAAAAATACCTGGGTGCTCATCTGGGTCATTAACACCCGTTGCTCGTTAGGCACTTCAAATAAAGCGTTATACAACACCACGTTATTGAGCACTTCCGGTGTCGGTTGAATACGATCAAGGGTGCTATACCAGCGGCGTCCCTGACTGCCAAGCGTCGTAAAATAAACCGGCATACCCACACGCAGTTTGCCGACATCGGCTTCCGAAACCTGCGTCTGTACCGTCATGGTGGACAGGTCGGCAATGCGCATAATAGTCGGAGCCGTTTGATTGGCGTTCAGGGTTTGCCCCTGCCTGCTGGCGATAGACACCACGGTACCATCCATAGGTGCGTAAATATTGGCGTAATCGAGGTTGGCTTCCTGCGCGCGCAAGTTGGATTCGGTCTGTTTGATTTGGGCTTTGAGCACATCCATTTGCGCGCGCACCGAGGTCAGTTGCGCTGCTGCAGTTTCCACCGCTTCCTGGGTAGTCGCATCGGCGGCGTGCAGATTTTTCTGGCGTTGATTGTTTATTTCGGCCAGTTTTAATTGCGCTTCACGATCGCGCAGTTGCGCTTGCTGACTGGTCAGCTGCGCGCGCGTGCTGTCCACATTAGCGGCATAAACCGTCGCATCAATTTCTGCCAGCAGATCACCTTTCTTTACTTCGCTGCCCACGTCAACCAACAAGGTTTTCAGCTGGCCCGACACCTGCGCGCCTACATCCACGTAGTCACGCGGCTGCAAAATACCGGTAGCCGTTACGAGGTTTTCAATATCGCCCCGCGTAATGGTCGCGGTGGTGTATTGCACCTTGTCATTGCCTTTTGCAAAAACAAACGTCCACAGCAAACCGCCTGCTAACAAAAGCAACAGGAGCAAGCCAAAGAAAAAATAGGGATGACGGGAAATAACAGTTCTGGCGGTCGCTAAGTTTCGAATCATTGTGGTATCTCGCAGACTACACTTAGGCGCCAGTATAGCCTGTCAGCAAGGGCCCTTGATGCGGCAGCCGCCGATTCCATATTTCTTCCACAATCGCTGTTCGAATTAAATCCACAGCGTTACAACTGAGCAGGCTTAAAATCCCGAAAATTTAAAGGCAGAACAAAAATTTAAAGTAAGAGCGAAAACCTAAAGAAAAGAACGAAGCTTATCGACCGAAAACAAAAGTTAAGGGTGGAGTGACCGCGTTATTAAAATAGAGGGCAGACGGTGCGTTAATAAACATCCCGACAATAGCGCCGCGCATCGGCCAGGGCTTCCAACTGTTCGCGCCCCAGAATAGTCGCCAGCTCATGATCCACGCCCGCAGCCATGCCTTGCAGGCTGCCGCAGACAAAAATAGCCGCGCCCTGGGCAACCCAGTGGCGCAATTGATCAGCCGCTGGCGGCAATAAATCCTGCACATAGCGCGGCCTGCCCTCAGCCTGCTCGCGCGAAAACGCCAAGTCCAAGTGCGTAATTAGCCCAGTCTCCTGCCACCGTTCAATATCGTCTTTGAAAAAAAGATCACAGGCCGCATTGCGCTCGCCAAAGAACAGCCAGTTTTTTCCCGCTCCGCGCTGTTCACGAGCTAGCAGGTGCGCTCGCAGTCCCGCAATCCCGGTGCCATTACCGATCAGAATCATCGGCACCTCAACGGCCGGAGCATGGAAGCGGCTGTTAGTGCGCACGCGCAATAACAGGTCACTACCCACTGCCGCGCCCTGGGTCAGCCAGCCGGAACCCAAACCCAGCTGGCCGGTTTCAGTGCGTACCTGGCGCACCAACAAGTCCAGGGTGCCACTGGCGGGCGTTGAGGCGATGGAGTATTCACGATGGGGTAAGGCCGCGTCATTACACGGGCCGATTTCGGCGATGTCGCCAGCTTCCCACGTATCTGCAGTTAACGCTGCAGGAGGTTGTAGCTTCAATACAAACACCGGTGCACCCTGGCTGCCGGGATTCACGTGAGTGCGCGCAAGCAACCGCCACTGCTCGTAACCGGGTTTGCTCCAGTCCGCAAAATAATGGTGACCAGTCATTTGTCCGAGAAAATATTGCCAGTGCCGCAACGCGCTGTCATCGCCCCGATCCACCTCAACAGGATCAAACAACAACTGTGCGCCCAAAGCCTGTAGGTGATGATGGATCTGATGGCCAAAAGCGCAGAAGCGAGCGTACGTTTTATCGCCCAAAGCGAGCACCGCATAATGCAGATGATTAAGGGCGGCCTTGTCCAGATGGTTTAAAAACCGGTTGCCGTTATCGGGGGCTTCGCCCTCACCGTAAGTGCTCACAACGAAGAGCACCCGCGAGCAATTTTGCAATTGAGCCAAGGTGATTTTGTTTAATGGCAGGACCTGAACAAGCACATCGGCCTGTTGCAATTGTTGGGCAGTCTGTAGCGCCAGTTTTTCAGCGACACCGGTTTGGCTGGCGTAGGCAACCAGCCAGGCATTATCCGCCGAGCCAGTCAGGCCGCTGAAAGATGGCTGGAAGGGATGGTGATGCTGCCGCCGATAGCGCCACCAGCACCACCAACAAAACATGGCATACAGCAATAATAGAAGAGCAACGACAAGAAAGCGCAAGGATCAATTCACCCAAACCAGCAGTCAAATGGGAGGCAATAAAGGACTGAACAACAAATTCTGTTTGTTCAGTCCCCGATCCCTTTTTATTCAGGCAGAACTTCAAAGGTGGCGGTATAACTGCCACTGCGGGAAGTAGCCGGTTTTTTCGCCTTGTCATCGCGATAGGACGCACTCAACCAGTAAGTGCCTGCCTGGGGCCAGGTAATTTTTACCTTGCCGTCTTTATCGGTTTTAAGCGTGATGTCATCCTGGTTATTGCGATAGCGCATAGCACCGGGGATCACGGTGACTTCAGCATTTACCGCCGGCTTACCGTCGATCAGAAACTGAAACTCGGCGGTTTCATTGGCAAATAAATCATTAGGATGGGTCAGCGTTACCAACTCGAAGCCCTCATTGGTCGGCTTGAGCACAGCATCACTCGGAGAGCCCGCTGTGACAAAAGTTTCTACCCGACGGGATGCCTGAGTAATTTGCAGGTTCTTGGCTTTTTTGGGCACTTCAGCCGCAAAACCTTCAGCGGTGGGCGCCTGACCACGGGGTGGCCAGAACCGGCGCTCGCCGCTATCGGTTTCCCAGCGCGCCGTCAGACCTTTGCTGGCGGTATAAATTTTATACGTACCCGGCTGCTGCAGATTCACATCAAAGGTGCTGCGATGTTTGCCCACAGCACCGTTGTGAAGTGCTACGGATTGACCATCGGGGCCCATCGCCTGAATTTGTTCCATGCGGAAAGGAGCGTGATCTGCATGGAAAATGGTATTGGAAATAGCCGCATCAAAGGTTACCCACGGCTCTTCTCCCGACAGCACTGTTGAGGCGGGTAAAATCCACGCACGATGCGCTTGCGCACTGAAGGTTAAACCGACGCCCAGGACGACCAATAAGGTGTTTTTAATTAAGTGGTTCATGGTGTTTTCCTTGTTGTATTCAAATGTGTTCAGGTTCAAATAGTTTTTTGCATTAGCTGCTGCGAAATCTTCGCGCTAGCCTTTACTCTGCCCCGTAAAAAGCAGAAGCAACAGCCGACTGCCTTCAAAGTACTTCAGTTATGTTTAAGTCACCCGAGTTACGTTTAAGTCACCCGAGCTACGCTTAAGGCACCAAGGTTACGTTTAATGAACCCAGTTCTGTCTCACCCTGCGCCTTCAATGTCTGCGCATTTTTCGGCGGCCACTGGAAGGGCACTTTTAATAATTCGCGACCCCCTACTTCACGGGCGGCCTCTACCATGAGTTGATAATTGCCGGGGGCAAGCTCGGTCAAGGTGCCTGCCGCACTGGAAAACGTCACGGTATGGGTGCCCGGTGCGCGCGTTGCGCCGCTGACACCATCGACCGGCATCTGTAATTCACGGCCCGTGCGGCGCCACCATTGGCGCATATCTTTCAGCCACTCCTGACCTTTGTTTTCTTCCATTTCGATGTCGTACCACACCGCCAGATTCGTCACGACTTTTGCGTCCTGCTCGATCCACAAAGCCACATAAGGACGATGGTATTCCGCCACTTTCAGGCGCGGAATTTCTACCGAAATTTGCAGTTCACTCGCCATTGCTGGCAGTGCTGCCAACAACCCCAGACAGGTAATTCGTCGCAACATGGGTAATCCTTCAATGAATAAACAAAATAATCAGTATTAATGGCACCAGCACGCCGAGCCCCACTAACGGCCAGGTACTGGGGCGGGTATCAGCGTAACGGACTAATAACAACAAACCGGTCACGCAAAAAATAATACAAGCCACAGAAAAAATATCGATAAACCACGACCAGGCACTGCCGGTATTACGGCCTTTATGCAGATCATTGAAGTACGAAATCCAACCGCGCTCGGTGCGTTCATACAACAGCTCACCGCTGACCAGATCGAT
Organism: uncultured Cellvibrionaceae bacterium; assembly: GCA_964440135.1. Classification (GTDB taxonomy): domain Bacteria; phylum Pseudomonadota; class Gammaproteobacteria; order Pseudomonadales; family Cellvibrionaceae; genus Cellvibrio. The sequence continues at coordinate 51,131 of CAYTQQ010000007.1, forward strand.
ACTCAACCAGGCATCGCCGCCCGGACGTGGCAGCGACAGATAAATTTCTTCGTCACTCCACTCGGCCTGTTGTGTATGAACCACGATAGCGTGATCCCTGCGCAACCAATCCTTTACCACTTCCGGCAGCGGCGCCTTGCTCTGTTCGGGCACGACAATCTGCGCCAGAACAGCAGGCGGCAGCGATGCCTCCACGGTCAGGATGTTGGGTTCCGTCTGAATTTGCGCCGCGTGGTTTAACGTAATTCCGGTTATCGCGAACAGCAGCATGCCCACCAGGCATACCGCTGAACTGATCCAGTGCCATTGTCGCAGGCTGCCCAGATACAACCGCATTTAGAAAGTTACGTCCGCCGATAGCCAAAAGCTGCGCGCTTTTTCGGTGGTGTTGTAATCGCTCATCCGGGTGTATCCATCTTGCTGCTCGTTCAACAGATAGGTAATGCTGGACAGATCATTGTCGAGCAAGTTGTTGATACGTGCATTGAACGTGACGTTTTCGCTGGCTTGATAGCGGGCGCCCAGATGAAACAACTCATAGGATTTGAAATACAGTTCTTGCCGCTCATTGGTCAGTGGGTCCAGCTCCGCGCTGCGATAGCGCTTATCACGTGCTTCAGCCACAAACGAAAACGACAGTGCCGAAGTAGCCTGCCAGCTGAGGGTGGCATTAAACATATTTTTAGGGGTGTTAACTAACGGCAGGCCTTCTTCTGCACCGCTTTTTTGTTCGCTGTCGGTATAGGTGTAGTTGCCGCGCAAGACGATTGCTGGTGTAAAGGCATAGCGCGCACCGACTTCAACACCCGCAGTTTCCACTTCATCGACGTTGATGTCCTGAGTAAACGACTGATAACCCAGTTCGGCCCAGCCCGGCCCGATATCCACACAATTTTGTGTCAGGTATTGTTCGCCGTTGGCGTCGTAACAATTAGGAATCGAATTATGGCGCGCGATTTTATCCTTGAAGTCATTGAAGAAAACTGTTGCGTTAGCACTGAAGCCGGCCAGGTTGTCGTAGTAAGCAGCGATCTCATAGTTGGTGCTGGTTTCTACTTTTAAGCTGGGTGTACCCACAAACGGACTCACGCCTTGCCCGCCGAAACCGGTAATACCAGGGAACAATTGGTTAGGCTTGGGGGTTTTATAACCGGTGCTGATGCCGCCTTTCAGCGTCCAGTTATCGTTGGTACGCCAGGTTAAATAACCGCGCGGACTGGTGTTGCCGCCGTAAATATTGTGATCGTCATAACGCACGCCGAGCGTTGCGGTCAGCGCATCGGTCAGCGCCCAGTGATCTTCGACAAAGAGCGCAATCTGCCGGTGCTTTTGCACGGTGTCGTCGCGATAGCCCGCGCCGTCCATACCAAATACGCCGTCTTCCATTTCCGCATCGTAGTACTGGCCTCCCACAGTGACGGCGTGACTGTCACCGATCGCCATGTCCAGCTTGGTATCGAGGGTCGTACTTTTAATTTCCAGGGTGCGCATTTCACGCGGCAGGAACTGTGCTTCAAGCTGTGCCGTGAGCGCTGGCGTCAGCGTCGGTTTGGCGTTAGCGGAGGTTAATCCCTGGTCAACTTTCGCCTGATCCCAAATCGCTTGCAGGGCCTGGCGCTCGCTCACGGTGAGGGGCAAAGACCGGCCCAGGTTGCTGCTGCGTGCGTTGGTGATACTGGTTTCCCAGGTACCGAAATCGTAGCGTCCGGTATGGCTCAAGGAAATTTGTTCGCGCTCAACCCGCTGATAGGCAGCGTAGCCAACCCGCGGCTGAATAATAGGGCCCGAAGCACGCCATAAACTTACTACGCCATCGAGGGTACCCGTTTGCCCTTCGGTATTGTCATAGCGCTGCTTGGCGATATCGTAAGCCAAGGAGATGTCGTGGGCAGCAGACGGAGTCCAGTTGAGGGTGGTGCCAAAATTCCAGTTTTGCGCGGCAACAATTTTCTTGTCCCCAAAACTGCCTTCATCTACCCAGATAGAACCATCCGGCAGCGGCAACTCGGTACTGTAAGTAGGGTCGCTCTGATCGCGATCGTAAATGCTGCCGCGCAGCGCCAAACCTAACAGACCTTGCACCAGCGGACCGCTGACGTAGATATCGGTCTTGCGGTCATCGCCATATTGGGAATCTTCTTGCAATGTCATCCCCGCTGACAGAGAACCGCTCCATTTGTCGGCCACTTTACGGGTGATGATATTAATCACCCCGCCGATGGCATCCGCACCATAGAGGGTAGACATAGGGCCGCGCACCACTTCAATACGCTCAATCGCCGACAGGGGTGGCATGTACATAAACTGGCTGTTGCCAAAATTATTCGGGCCGATATCGCCGATATCGCTCTGGCGCTTACCATCAATCAATACCAGGGTGTAATCCGCAGGCAGACCGCGCATGGTGATAGAAATATTACCGTTCTTATCAAACCCACTGCCGACATCGATACCTTCTACATCGCGCAGCGCATCAGCTAAACCGGTGTAAGGTTTTGCTTCAAGTTCCTCACGTGAAACCACCGTTACGCTTGCCGGGGCATCGGTAATTTTCTGCTCAAAACCAGCGGCCGATACCACCACTTTCTTTAACTCGGCTGGCTCATTTTGCGCTTGGGCATTGGCTGCGATCACCGCCGCCGATAACACACAGCAAGCACTTGTCATAACCTGAAACAATTTATTGCGCACAAAGGCTCCCCGTACAGACGATGAAGGTGTCATATAACTTCCTGAGTTTGAAATGGATGGCTAACAAAGAACGCGAATGATAATGACTATCATCTGTGTTATCAATAATTTTATTCATCCGGCGCCAAAAAAATTACCCAGCTCCGGGATTGCTTTTAAACATGGGTCGCGGCTGAGTTATCGCCTTGAAGAATCGCGCTTGCTCGGGCGCTATCCGGCCCGTAAAACAGGTCGGTTACAACTGGCTCCACTGACGCAGGAGATTATGGTAGTGCCCGGT
>CAYTQQ010000008.1:0-39612 GCA_964440135.1 uncultured Cellvibrionaceae bacterium
CTAAACATCTTTGCTTCGGCTGGATTTTTCGGCAAATACTCGCCGCCAAACCCAAGCAGCCTCAGCCAACCTCAAACAGGTGATACTTTTTCTTGCCGAGCTTGCACAAATAGAAGCAGCCGAAAAGAGCCTCTTCTCGCGCAAAGCATTCCGCAACACACATATTATCATCGGCCGACTTTACCACCCCGTTAACAAATACCGCCTGGCGCGCCAAAGCGTCTTTCACTTGTTTTCCCGAGGTCGTCATCCCAGCATCAACCAGCATCTGCGTCAGCGACAATTCATTTAAGCTTTCTCTATCAATAACACTCGAAGGCAACCCGTCCAATCTAAGCTGGCGCAAATCGCTTTCACTTAACTCTCGAAGGTCATCATTAAAAAGCGCCTGAGTAATCCGCTGAGCCGCCTGCAGCCCATCTTCACCATGCACCAAACGCGTCATCTCTTCTGCCAAAACCGCCTGGGCTTCAGGCTTTCCTGCGCGTGCAAGATCAGCAGCCTCGATCCCCGCGACATCAGATAGCGATAAAAACGTGAAGTAACGAAGAAATTTATATACGTCCGCATCCGCAGTATTGAGCCAGAACTGGTAGAAGGCGTAAGGCGACGTCTTCGCCGGATCTAGCCATACCGTGCCGGATTCGGTCTTGCCAAACTTGGTGCCGTCCGCTTTGGTAACTAGAGGCATAGTTAGCCCAAAAACCTGTCCCGAATGCAGGCGGCGCGTTAAATCTATGCCCCCTGTAATATTGCCCCACTGATCACTTCCGCCAATTTGCAGGGTACAACCATGACGCTTGTACAGCTCTGCAAAGTCGAAAGACTGCAGCAACATATAAGAGAACTCAGTAAAGGAAAGCCCTTCTCCCTCACGCTCTATGCGCTGCTTCACCGATTCCTTGTTAACCATATTATTGATGGAGAAGTGCTTTCCGACGTCCCGCAGAAAATCCAGCACTTTCATCGGCCCCATCCAATCCAGATTATTGACCACGACAGCCGAATTGGCCCCACAATTAAAATCAATAAACCGACTGACTTGAGCCTGCAGCTTACCCGCCCAATCGTTAACCACATCGGCCGAGTTCAGCTTGCGCTCCTGGGCCTTAAAACTGGGATCACCCACCAGACCGGTAGCCCCGCCCACCAGCGCAATAGGCTTATGGCCAGCAAGCTGAAAACGTTTTAGGGCCAACAAGGGAACTAAATGGCCGATATGCAGACTATCTGCGGTCGGATCAAAACCGCTATACAGTGTCCGACTGCCGCCGTTAAGGTATTCGGCCAACATCTCACCGCTAGTGGTTTGGGCGATCAACCCGCGATCATTCAAATCCTGTAGCAAATTTTGATTAATTTGGCCCACAAATAGCCTCCGTAGTCATTGAGGAAGCGCCACCTTAATAGTCACAGCGCAAAAAAGTTGGTCACGATACCGTATCCTGTTTCAAAAACAAGACCGGTTAAGCCATTCTGGTTGGCAGACAAATTTTGGGATGCGACCCCAGGGGTTTTCTGCTATAAATGTAAGATCTTGCACAAGCTTTATAACGACGAGTTTAAATTTCCCATGCAACCTGCTGAAACTCATTATAAAAATTTATTAATCGTCACTGTAAAACAGTTCCCAAAGACCCACCTAGCAGCAGCCAGCACCTTGGCGGCCGCGCTTTGCCTGGCGCTCATACTCTTCCCATCGGAAAACGCCGAGGCAACGCGTCAAGTTAAAACCTACGTGGATCTGAAACCTACGATCAACACCGAAGCTTTAACCCAGGTTGATAGCATCACCGAGAAATTAGTCGCACCCAATCTCAATTCTGGCACTGAGGATTTGCCACCGACCCCATCCCTCGCAGCTGTTTCTGAAGAGCCGGTCACCACAACCGCAAACACCAAAGAATTCGTCGTGAAAAGCGGTGACAGCTTATCCGTTATTTTCCAGCGCGCCGGACTTAGTGACCGTGACCTTTACGAGCTGATTAATGCCAGCCCGGAAACAAAAGAATTACGCAGAATCAGACCCGGCGAAGTCATTGCATTCCATTTAAATGACAACAAAAAACTGGAGCAATTAACTTATATCAAGAATCAGTTAACCAGCTTGCAGTTCACTCGTACCGATAAAAGTTTTCAATACAAGAAGATTGAGCGCGAACCGGAAATTCGCGTTGCCTTTCGCCATGCCACTATCAATAGTTCATTATTCCTTGCCGGTAAAAATGCGGGACTCGCAAGCTCGGCAGTGATGGAGCTGGCTAATATTTTTGCGTGGGATATCGACTTTGCTCAGGACATCCAACGCGGCGACCAATTCAAAGTCATGTATGAAGAAAAATATCTGGACGACAAAAAAATTGGCAACGGTGCGGTCTTAGCGGTTGAGTTTGTCAACAAAAACAAAACTTATAAGGCTGTGCGCTACACCGATAAAGAAGGCTACACCAGCTACTATACTCCCGATGGGGAAAGCATGCGTAAAGCTTTCTTGCGCATGCCGATCGACTTTGCACGCATTAGCTCACACTTCAATTTGAAGCGTAAGCACCCGGTACTACATACTATTCGTGCGCACAAAGGAACCGATTACGCTGCACCCCGAGGCACGCCAATTAAAGCCGCTGGAGATGGCAAAGTTATCCATGCTAGCGGCAAAGGTGGTTACGGTAACACTGTGATCATCCAGCATGGTCAAGGCTATAAAACACTGTATGCGCATATGCATAATTTTGGGCGCGACATTAAAGTGGGCTCCCGCGTACGCCAAGGTCAGGTTATCGGCTATGTAGGTACCACCGGCCTATCCACCGGCCCCCATCTGCATTACGAATTTCATGTCAATGGTGTACCGCGCAATCCTATGACAATTGAGCTTCCCAAGAGCGTCGCCATTAACAGTGACGAAAAAGCGCGCTTCAAGGCACAGACTTCCACGCTGGTTGCCCAGCTGGATCAGTATCAAGCACCTACTCAGTTGGCTTTGGTAGACAGTGCCAAGAAAAACATCAATTAATGGATAGTGCTTATTATCTCGGTTTAATGTCAGGCACCAGCGCTGATGCGATTGATGCGGTCCTCGTGGATCTCTCCAGCCCCCCCGAATCAAGAACAGCACAACTGTTAGGTCATGTCAGCATCCCTCTGCCAAACCCTACCCGCAATGAAATTCATCAGCTAGCCCACCCAGGCAATAATGAAATCGACCGCCTGGGTTATCTTGATCGTGAGCTGGGAAAGTTGTTTGCTAAGGCGAGCCTGGCCCTGCTTGAACAATGCCAATTAAAACCTGAACAGGTTAAGGCTATTGGCAGCCATGGCCAAACCATCAGGCACCGCCCACCTCAAGCGCAAGGCGCCGGCTTTACTCTACAGATCGGCGACCCCAACATCATCGCCCAGGAAACCGGTATTACGACGGTCGCGGATTTTCGCCGTCGTGATATGGCAGCCGGTGGGCAAGGCGCGCCTTTGGTTCCCGCTTTTCATAAAGCAATGTTTCACACCACAGCGATTAACCGGATCATTGTCAACATCGGCGGCGTCGCCAATCTCACTTGGCTACCCACGTCAGAAAATGTGTCGGGTTACGATACCGGGCCGGGCAACAGTTTGATGGATGCCTGGATCAACCGACATCAAGGCGTAGCTTATGACACTCAAGGCCGCTGGGCTGCCTTGGGAAGCGCTGATCCGGGTTTGTTGGAGACTTTGTTGGCCAACGAGTTTTTCCATTTTTCTCCGCCCAAAAGCACAGGTCGGGAAACCTTTAATCCAGACTGGCTAGCACAAGCTCTGGCGGGATTGGGCCATGAAGTTACTCCAGTGGATGTGCAAGCGACATTATTGGAATTAACGACGGAAAGTATCACTGCCGAAATAAAAAAATTATTGGGAGGCGCCGCGGGAGAGGTATACGTGTGCGGCGGGGGAGCCCTTAATGATCAACTGATGCGGTCGCTGCAAACCAAACTTGAGCAGACCCCCATCGCCAGCACTGCAACCTTAGGGATTGACCCGCAGCACGTGGAAGCCATGGCATTTGCCTGGCTGGCACAGCAAACGCTCAGCCGCAAAAGCGGCAATATAACCACCGTCACAGGCGCACATCAGGAAGTCGTTTTAGGCGGGGTGTATTTTGCCTGAGGCAGGCAGTGCAGCGGCAATGATGCCGAGTTAAATAGAGAATGAAGATCCACAACCACAGGTGCTGGAAGCATTCGGGTTTTGAATAACAAACTTGGCGCCTTGCAAACCTTCTTCGTAATCGACTTGCGCCCCCAAAAGGTATGGATAACTGAGGGCATCAACGAGCACCTGGACTCCATCGCGTTCAACCACAGAATCGTCCTCGGCAACCACCTCATCGAAAGTAAAGCCGTACTGAAAACCCGAACATCCACCACCAGTGACGTAAACACGTAATCTGAGGTCGGGATTACCTTCCTCCTCAATCAGGCTTTTCACTTTGGCAACGGCGCTGTCGCTTACTAGAACAACTTGGGGGGTATATATTTCGGGGGCAGACATGGTCAACTCCATACAACAAACCGCGTATCGGTTAAGCGCGGCATTATCTCTTTACCCGAGTAAAACAGTCAACTATTCTGACTTCTCAACTTCGTCCGCAGCCATCGGGTTGTCGGCAAATTTAGAGGGTGCAGCGCCCGAACCTGAATAGATAAGATTACCATTTACTTGAGCGCCCTTAACCATTTCTATTAACTGGTAATAGACATTGCCCACTACCACGGCTTTGGCCGCCAGCTCGACATGTTTGGTCGAATGGAGATCACCGTGGATTTGACCATTGATGATTGCCACCGGTACGCGAATTTCGCCTTCAACGATACCGCTATCCGCGACCACCACACGAGCATCTTCTTCCGCATCGGCAATAATATTGCCGCACACTTTACCTTCAATTTGTAATTCACCACTGAAATGCAAGTCGCCGACTATCTTAGCCGAGCGCGAAATCAACGTGTGATTATTTGAAAAAGCGATTTTTTTCTTCGAACCAAACATAAGAAATCCCATTCACCCAACGATCACTCAGCTGGCTACAAACCAGTCAAGCTGACGCTCAATATGAGTCGGCTGCTTGCCGCCGACTGATTTAACCACTACATCCACTCGCTCGGGCTCAAATCCCTCGGGGAGAAGCAGATCACCTTCGATACTTTGAAAATATTTAAACTCCAGAGGAATGGCTTCCTCTGATGCTTGTTGCGACACTTGGTGTAGGGGGATGGTCAGCGGCTGCTCCGCACGGGTGCCTGTTATTTTGAGTGATAAAGTGCCTTTAAAGGCCTTATTCGTCGCCACCAATTGGCGCACAACAAATTTGTATTTATAGCCCCTGACACCTCCAGAACCTGTAACCCGGAAGGTGCCCATGCTGATTCCCTGCGGATTGGCCGTATCCGATTTGGAGACCATACTCCGGTACACGCTGATATCCTGCTCCAGCTCGGTTATCCGAACCTTCTGTTCGACCGTCTCTCGTCGTACGTCTTCATAAGCCTGGGCATCCACAGCCGCGGCCAGTTTCAAGTTGGCCAACTCTTGCTGCAGCCGCTCTGCCTCTTTTTTAAGAATAACAGCCTGCTGATGCTCTACTCCTACATCCGTCGGCGCACGCGATCCTTGGTCGTAGCCATAAAAGAAGCAAAATCCCGCAACCAGCAATAAGAGCAAGATACCCAAAACATAATTGAATATACGACGCATGGGACGATAGGGCATCACCACCATGCGATATTGAGCGCTGCCTTTTACCACCGTGTACACCTGATTCTTCTTGCAGGCCAATCAGCCCGCTTTCTTCCGCACCAGCCCACAGTGGCGACTCACGCAGGCATCGGCAAGCAAGGGTTAGATTTATAATTATCCTTTTTAAGGAAGCAGCGCGATAACATCCAGCCCGGCTGTTTCTTCAAAGCCGAACATGATGTTCATGTTTTGCACCGCTTGCCCTGACGCTCCTTTGGTGAGGTTATCAATGACCGATAACACGACGATAGTATCGCGTTGTTGCGGACGAAAAACTGAGATGCGGCATACATTTGAACCTTTTACCGTGCGTGTTTGCGGGTGCTCACCCGCTGGCAGCACATCGACAAAGGGTTCATTGGCATAACGCGTTTCATATAGCGCCTGCAGATCAACCCGCGATGCTCCATCAATAAGCGTCGCGTACAAGGTGGCATGAATGCCGCGGATCATCGGCAACAGGTGGGGCACAAAGGTGAGTGCGGCCGGCGCGGCATCCTGCGGCTGTATATCCCGCAAGCCCTGCTCGATTTCGGGCAAATGACGATGACCGTTAGCCGCGTAAGCTTTAAAACTGTCCGAAATCTCAGTCAGCAGGTTGTCGATTTTGCCTTGTCTGCCCGCGCCACTGGCACCACTGGCCGCGTTCGCGATCAGGCGCGCCGGGTCAACCAGATTATTTTCCAGCAGCGGCAACAATCCCAACTGCACCGACGTGGGATAACAACCGGGACAGGCGATCAGTTTTGCTGTTTTGATGACCTCACGATTGGTTTCGGGCAAACCGTACACGGCTTGATCAACCAGTTCGGGGCAACCGTGCGCCTGGCCGTACCAACGCCCCCACAATTCGGTGTCACGGATACGAAAATCGGCCGAGAGGTCGATAATCCGAGCCGAGGTTTTCATCAGGGCCGGCATCAGATTCTGGGCAACGCCGTGGGGCGTAGCAAAAAACACCACATCACAATCACCCAATGCATCCACATCGGGCTCGGTAAACGCGAGATCAACATGGCCGCGCAAGCTGGGATACATGTCCGCTACCTTAACGCCCGCCTCCGCACGGGAGGTTATGACACTCACCTCTACCTTGGGATGCTTGGCCAACAACCGTAACAGCTCAACGCCTGTATACCCGGTGCCGCCTACTATGCCTGCTTTGATCACTGGTAACCCCTTCTTAAACTTGATGATGTCTGCTCACTGCAATGTGATAGACCGAACAATGCCGTTATCATAAAAGCCTCTGCCCCAAATCAAAAGTGCTTGGCTGATAAAGCGTTTAAAATACTTTAGCCCGGTATCTGTGCCGCCCTTTCTTAGCGGTAACGCCCGACTCTCACCCAACCTTAACTGATAAGAGGTATGATTCCCGCTTTGACTCTTTATCTAATTTCCCGCCGATCAGGTACGTCATGCTGTGGATTAAAGCTTTTCATATCGTTGCTGTAGTCACTTGGTTTGCCGCGTTGTTCTATTTGCCGCGCCTGTTCGTATACCACACCCTCAGTGAAGATGACATCAGCCGCAAACGTTTTACGCTGATGGAGCGCAAGCTTTATCGTGGCATCGCGACTCCTTCAATGATTGCCGTGATAATTCTCGGCGCTTGGTTGAGCCACTTAAATTGGCACTACTACGCCAGTGCCGGGTGGTACTGGAGCAAGCTCGCACTGGTGCTGGTCCTTATTGGCTATCACCACCTTTGCCTGATGTACCACAAGCAATTGGCTCAGGACCGCTGCCAGAAGAGTCATACTTACTTTCGTTGGTTTAACGAATTCCCCGTCTTTTTATTAATCGCCATCGTTATTCTGGTGGTCGTAAAACCCTTCTGACAGGTTAACCATGAGCATTCTTTACGCCATTACCGATAGTGAGCTTATGCCTGGAGAACAATTATATGCCGGGGTCGAGGCCGCGTTGACTGGTGGCTGCCGGCTGGTGCAATACCGCGACAAATCCAACGATCAGGCACACCGGTTGATGCAAGCCCAACAGCTGCTGAGATTGTGCAATCGACATCATGCACACCTGCTTATCAATGACGATATGCAATTGGCGCACGCCGTTGGCGCTCATGGTGTTCATCTGGGACAGGGTGATGGCAGTCCCTCCGCCGCACGCGCGCTGTTGGGGGAGGACGCTATTATCGGCGTTACCTGTCACGCCTCTCTGACGCTTGCCGAAGAAGCCATCGCGCAAGGTGCCAGCTACGTCGCTTTCGGGCGCTTCTTTCAATCCCAGACCAAACCGGATGCACCACCGGCACCTCTGTCACTCTTACAGCAGGCGCGACAGCGACTCGGAGATGTGCCGATTGTGGCCGTTGGCGGCATCACACTGAGCAATGCCGCCAGCGTGCTGAACGCCGGAGCTACGATGGTGGCCGTAAGCTTCAGCCTGTTTGGGGCGACCGATATTCGTCGGCAGGCGGAAGCGTTTAATGCATTAAAGCTGCCGCGTTGACGGACCGCCTTCTGCAGCGTCATCTTGCGCGACAGGAGCAGCCGGCTCCGCCTGTGGGGCGGGGAGCGGATAGCGCACCTTCAGCACCGCTTTTTGCAAAATCAGCGTATTCGGATAGGTAATAAGATTGCCATCGGGCCGCCGGATAATCACATGGAACATGCTGATCTCTTCGATAATGCCGGTCATATCATCGTCTTTATCCAGCACTTTTATCTGATCACCCACGCGATAGGGAAAACCAAAAAAGATGATCATGCTCGCGGTGACGTTGCTCAAAATAGACCACTGGGCGAACAAGGCCACCCCAACCACAGCAAAAATAGAAGAGAGAAAAACCGAGACTTCGCTATAGCCCAAGCCCAGAATCAAGCAGACCACAACGACACAGCAAAACACCAAACCAATGTTCATCAAGCGAGTTACATAACGCACCCGCAGTGTTCCCACGGCGTTCATGCGGCCGAGATCGCGTACAATTTTCTGTAGCAGTACGGAGGCAAAATAAAACGCCAATATGCATCCAAATACCAACAAAAGTCGTGTCATAGGGTTCGCTGTCATTACCTTGCTGCCTTCTTTAATCTACTGCCATACTGCGGGACAGTAGTATACCGCCCGGATTTTCTCCCCACAGTGTTTTGAGGAAAAAGAATGTCTTTATTATGCATCGCTCATCGCGGCGGCCCCATTCTCGCGGATAACATCAGCCCTGAAAATAGCCTGGAAGCCATCCGCCGCAGCCTCGAGTTAGGCGTAGACGCTATTGAAATTGATATCTGGCAGATCGAGGGCGAGTTGATTGTGACGCACGACCGCCGCCTCGGGCGACAGTTAAAAGGCAAAGGCTTGATCACCGACAAAAGCATGCAGGAACTGCGGCAGTTACAGCTGGAAAATGGCGAGCCGGTACCTCTGCTTACCGAGGTGCTTGAGCTGGTGATGGATAAGGCCCTGTTAAACATTGAAGTGAAAGGGCCTGACTGTGTGCCAGCGTTGATCAACACCTTGAACAAATTTATCCACGATCGCCAGCAATCCCTTGAGCAATACGTTATTTCCAGTTTTGATCATCAGCAACTGTTTCAATTAATGGCACAAGCACCTGCGCTAAAAAGGGGCGTCCTGATTGAGGGTATACCCTTACGCTACGCGCAATACTGTGAAGCGTTAAAACCCTATTCACTCAACACCAGTTTGAATTTCGTCACCCAGAACTTAATCGAGGATGCACGCCGACGGGGCCTGAAGAATTGGGTGTACACGGTCAATCATCCGGAAGACTGGCAGTGGCTGCTGGATTTAAAAGTAGATGGGGTTTTTACGGATGTGCCGGATCAATTGCTGGCATTCAACGCACTGCATGCCCAGCCACCAATGGCCTAACTCGGATTAGTCCCAGGTGCGTCGCATAATGTTGACAGAACGCCCGCCCAAGCCGGTCCGGCGTTGAATTTTCCAGCCCCGGTTTTGATAGAACCCGGTGAACTCGGCAGCCGAGAGCCACAGCTCTTTGGTCCCGAGTGTCGCTGCGTAATGAATGGCTGCCTCAATCAGGCTGCTCCCCACACCACGCTCACGACATACTTCGGCGACGAACAAGTTACTGAGCCAAATCAGCATTGACGAAGCGTCAACACCGGGCCGTTCTACGGCAGTAGGCTGATTCACCCGATAGCTGTAATTCACCAGACTGACACAGCCAATCACTTCGCCCGAGAGAACGGCAATCAGCGTTTGCGGAAGACTTCTATTCTGTACATGCAATTGCAGACGCTGGCGGCGCAACGACAAGGTGCTTTTTAATCCCTGTCGCTCGCACTCCTGATGATGCCAGGCCGCGACCTGTTCAAAATGCTCCGGAAAAAACGTCAGTGGCTTAATGTGAAGATCAGGAGCAGCCGACAACATAACAACCTAAACACCCGATGAAAAACGCGCGCGAGCGCTCAATAAAACGAAGCAAAACGGTGCGTTACCTGGCCGTTTCAAACCACTGCACATCTTCGCCGTGGGCTTGTTTATCCGCGTGGTAGCTGGAGCGCACCAATGGACCACAGGCAGCATGTTTGAAACCCAGTTTGTTCGCGAGGTCGGTATATTCGGCAAATTCATCGGGATGCACATAGCGCGCAACCGGCAAGTGATCGCGTGATGGCTGCAGATACTGGCCGATGGTCAGCATGTCAATGTTATGCGCGCGCATGTCATGCATCACTTCGATAATTTCTTCTTTGGTCTCCCCCAGGCCCACCATCAACCCGGATTTGGTCAGCACATCAGGGCGGCGCTCCTTGTACTGCTTCAACAACTCCAGCGACCACTGATAATGGGCACCGGGACGCGCTTGACGATACAGGCTGGGGACGGTTTCCAGGTTGTGGTTAAACACATCCGGCGCTTCCTGTTCCAAAATATCCAGTGCAATTTCCATCCGGCCGCGGAAGTCCGGCACCAGCACTTCCACCTGCAAGCCGGGGCTGAGCGCGCGCGCTTCACGGATACAATCGGCAAAATGCTGGGCGCCGCCATCGCGCAGATCATCGCGATCGACAGATGTAATAACCACATATTTCAGCCGCATTTCAGCGATGGCTTCGGCCAGCTGGCGAGGCTCGTTCGCATCGAGCGGGTTGGGTTTACCGTGGCCAACATCGCAGAAGGGGCAGCGCCGGGTACAGATATCACCCATGATCATAAAAGTGGCCGTACCGCCACTGAAGCACTCGCCAAGATTGGGGCAATTGGCCTCTTCGCACACCGACGAGAGCTTATTTTTACGCAGAATATTTTTGATGCGATCAACTTCAGGCGACGCCGGAATGCGCACTCGAATCCAGTCTGGTTTGCGCGGCAGTTCATCGCGGTCACTGGCAATAACCTTAACCGGAATACGTTCAACCTTGGCTGCATCGCGCAGCTTTTCGCCTTGCTTATAACGCTCGCTGCGTTTTACCGGTTGCAATTCAGACGCGATAGATACAGGTGGCAAATCAGACATAAAAAGCTCGTTTAATACGGTGAAGTTCCGCTGGTAGACGTCAAGCGGATGAGATTGTGGGTGTGCCAGAATTCGACGGTGACCGCCGCCCGGTGGGCGCTGTGCCGGTCAAGCTTAACCGGCGGCTATTGTACAGCTTTCATAGCCCAGTTTCTGCGCTATTTGTGCCACCAACTGGGACTCGACTTCGGCCCACAGCGGCGGACTCGTCAGGAGCTCGCGCATCTGGGTCATGGCTAATCCCTGATAACCGCAGGGATTGATGCGCAGAAAAGGTGCCAGATCCATATCCACATTCAGGCTGAGGCCATGAAAACTGCAGCCGCGCCGGACCCGCAACCCCAGAGATGCGATTTTGGCGCCATCGACGTAAACCCCCGGTGCATCAGCTTTAGCTGCCGCACTGATTCCATAAAGCGCTAACAGTCCTACCAGGCTCTGTTCGATGAGCGTGACCAACTCTCGCACGCCGAGCTTAAGGCGGCGCAAGTCCAGCAGCGGATAGGCCACCAACTGGCCCGGGCCGTGATACGTCACCTGCCCGCCGCGATCCGTCTGAACGACCGGGATATCACCCGGCATTAACAGATGCTCGGGCTTACCGGCCTGTCCCTGGGTGTAGACCGGAGGATGCTGCACCAACCAGAGTTCATCAGGGGTCTGTGGATTACGTTCGTTCGTGAACTCCGCCATTGCCTGCCAAACCTCGGTGTATTCCTGCACTCCGAGGCGCCGCACTATCAACGTCTGGGGCTGCGAACCGGTTTGGCGGTGGTGCCGCGCATCGGGCGGAGACTTCTGCGCTGGTGCCATAATTACTTCACCATCACAGTTACATCACCATCTTGGTGATTTTACTGGCTCGCAGCTCGCTGTTTATTGCGCGTAACTGGGTTTCTCCCGTCGCCGTAATCCACACGGTAATGGACTGGAAGCGGCCTTTGCTGCTCTGTGCAACGGTAACCCGTGTCTGGTCGAACCCGGGGGCGTGACGGCTCATCACTTCAATCACCAACGTATGCAGTTCACTGCCCGCATCGCCCAGCACCTTAATGGGGTAATGCTCACAGGGAAACTCGATTTTGGGTGGTTGGGGTTCACTCATACTCAACTCATTCATGTTCGGGCACAGATAAAGGGGTAAATTTTAGCAAACTCTGCCAGGAAGGCCACGGGTTATAACGCAACGCCCTGGATTTGACCGCCCAACAGACCAGTGTGAGAGTTACGCGGCCTGCCCATCTTCCGCATCGCTCAACCGATGTGAAGCGGCCGAGCAGCGCAGACCATCAAACCTGCCTACGGGGCGCGACTACACAGCAAGCCAGCAATGGGTTATTCTGCCGCCCGCTTTTCCAATAAGAATTTACCATTAACGCACGCATCGACCCTGTCCTCACCTGTGTGATCAGTGACACCGGAAGCCCTGATTTGAGACTTGATACCCGTCTTTCGCTGGAAACTCCTGAGGGAGCCACTTTGCCTTTGGTGCCTGCCGGTATGGGCGCACGGATCATGGCATTTCTGGTCGACTTGCTGATCAAATTCGGCGTCTCCTTTATTGCAATGCTGATCCTGACATTAATCGGCCAGTTCGGCGCAGGCCTGGCTTTGATCATTCTATTTTTATTGGAGTGGTTTTATCCGGTGTATTTTGAGGTGTGGCATCAGGGCGTCACCCCCGGTAAAAAGAGCCTGAAATTGCGCGTCATCAATGACGACGGCACGCCCATTACGTTTGGCCCTTCGCTGCTGCGGAATCTGTTGCGCGTGGCGGACTTCCTGCCATTTATGTATCTCTCTGGTGTAATTACCAGTGTGATTCACCCGCACTTTAAACGACTGGGCGATCTCGCGGCCGGCACCCTCGTGGTCTACGATGCAGCGCCCCTGACAGTACCGGATTTTGAAGCCAAGGGACGCCGTGCAGTTCCGGCTGATTTCAGTACCGATGAGCAACGTGCCCTGCTTACCTTTGCCGAGCGCAGCAATCGTCTGACGCCCGAGCGACAACAGGAGTTAGCGGCTATTCTGGCGCCGGTGTTAAAGACGCAGGACCCGGTCAACGCCATCAAGCAAATGGCTAAAACGATGGTGGGGCGGCAATGAAACAAGGCCAGTTTGAAACCCTGCACCAATTGTCCTGGGTGCGCTTCGGCGAACTGTTGGACGAAGTAGAGTCGGCAAAAAGTGCGCCCTCGGCCGAGGCACTCACCCAGTTTGCCTCGCTGTATCGCCAGATCTGCCATTTGCATGGGCTCGCCCGCGATCGTCAGTACAGCAGTTATCTCGTCGACTATTTAGGCGATCTGGTCGTCCGCGGTCATCAGCAGCTCTATCAACGCAAGCAACCGCTACTGCCGCAATTTCTGCAATTTCTGGTGAGCGACTTTCCGCGCCTGGTCCGCCAGGAACAGCGCTCTATCTGGTTTGCCACCGCGTTATTGTATTTGCCCGCCTTGCTGATGTTTTTGGTGGTGCTCTGGCAGCCCGATCTGGTCTATACCGTCGTCAATCCGGGCATGGTCGATAATTTTGAGCGCATGTACGACCCGGCCAATCGCACCCTCGGGGCCGCACGGGAGTCCGGCACGAATTGGTACATGTTCGGGTTTTATATCAGCAACAATATCGGGGTTTCCTTTCGCACATTTGCTTCGGGACTTGTGTTTGCCGTTGGCTCGATTTTCTTTTTGGTCTACAACGGCCTGCTGTTCGGCGCCGTGGCGGGTCATGTCACTCATGTGCAATTTACCGACACTTTTTTTACGTTTGTCATCGGTCACTGCAGTTTTGAGTTGACCGCCATTGTCATTTCCGGCGCGGCGGGCATGAAGCTGGGTTACGCGCTGTTGCACCCGGGCACACAGACGCGCCTGGAGGCACTCCGGCAAGCGGCTGCTATTGCTATTCGCCTTATGTACGGGGTGATTGTCATGTTAGTTATCGCCGCGTTTATCGAGGCTTTTTGGTCTTCAAATAATATGCTGCTGTCGTGGCAGAAATATGGTGTGGGCGGCATTTTGTGGGCGCTAGTGATCGCTTATTTCACCTTGAGTGGACGCCGCGAGGCAGGAATAAACCACCGTGAATCTTGATCAAGTCACCATCGAAATCCGCCCGCGTCGTCCATGGGAAGCCGTTGACCTTGGCTTATTAATGGCGCGGCGCTGGTGGTGGCCACTGATCCAAGCCTGGTTGCTCGTGACCCTGCCGTTATTCGTTTTGCTCAGCCTGCTAACGGCACCTTGGGCCTGGTGGCTGGGCGGTCTCCTCATCTGGTGGTTAAAGCCGCTCTGCGAACGTCCCTTGTTGCACATTCTCGGCCAAGCCGTTTTCAATCAGCTGCCCGATACCCGCCGCACACTAAAGGCATTACCAAACATTCTGCGCCCGCAGCTGTTGCCCAGCTTGCTCTGGCGCCGCTTTAGCCCGACTCGCAGCATGGACTTACCGCTTGTCCAACTCGAAGGGTTGGCCGGCAAACAGCGGCGTGATCGTATGCTGACCTTACATCAGGAAGATGCGTCGCCCGCGCTCGCCCTGACCGTTATGGGCCTGCTGATCGAAGTCCTGCTAGCCGTTGGCTTGCTGGCTGTGCTTGAGGCGCTGGTGCCGAGTGAAGTCAACTTCAATTGGCGCGACCTTGGTACAGCTGAAACCCTGTGGCTCAATTACCTGAAGAGCGTATGCGCTTATATCGCCATGAGTGTGGTGGCCCCTTTTTATATCGCCTGTGGCTTTTCGTTGTATCTCAATCGGCGCATTAAGCTGGAAGCCTGGGATATCGATATCGCATTTCGAAGAATGGCGAGTAAGCGCAGTCCCGTGGCCAAACCCTTTTTACTTGTCCCTTTCATCTTGGTGCTAGGATTTTTTCCCTTACCGGAAGCGGCGGCCAGCGATAGCCTGCTTGTCGCACAATCCGCGGTTGAGAAAGATACGTTTGAGAGGGGCGCGATTGAGACAGGTGCGGCAGATAAAAGCGCAGGGGATAAAACCACAGCGAAAGCAGAAAGTATCGACGCAGCACTGGCCCCTATCGATCGCGTATCCGCTAAAGCACAAATTACGGCAATTCTTGCGGGTGAAGACTTCCACAAAAAACGCGTGCTGCGTTATCCCGTCCTGGAATTTAAAGAGCGCACCAGCCTCTGGGAGTGGTTGTTCAAACGGGTTCCCTCGCTCGAAAAACTGGCCGCTATACCCTTCGCATTTATTATGGAATTGCTCTTCTGGTTAGTGGTGCTGGTCTTAGTCGGTGTCCTGGTGTTTCGTTACCGCCACTGGCTGGCCGCTTATCTGCCGCAGAAAACCCGCTTGCCCGTCCGGCGCCGCCCACCCACCTCCTTATTTGGACTGGACCTCACCCGCGAGTCTTTACCGGAAGACATCGATACCGCCGCCCTGGCGCTGTGGCAAGCACAACAGCCCCGTGCGGCCCTGGGGTTACTGTATCGAGCCAGTCTCAGCCGGTTAATTGAAACCGGTTTGGATATCGAAGAAAGCCATACAGAAATGGAATGCCTGACACTGGCCCAAAGCAGTGCGCTCAACGTGCATACGCTGAATTATTTTACTGAGCTGACCCAGGTCTGGCGGCGCCTTGCGTACGGGCACCTCACGCCCGACACCGCCGTGGCCGAGCGGCTGTGTATGACCTGGCATAAAACCTGGGATGTAACTGAGTCCATTGCCAGGGAGAGTGCCCGTGGTTAAACCTGTGCGACAGTCGCATCGCTTGCGGTTGATACTCTTTTTGGTACTGCTGGTACCGGTGGCTGTGTGGCTTGGCCAGCAGGTCACCTGGAAAGAAAAAGAAATCGCGAGCAGCCAATCGACCGCCGCTCGCCAGAATAGTTTTCTTGCCGCGCAATATTTTCTGCATCAGCACAACATTGATTCGCAGATGCTGCGCAGTTTCAGCTTGCTGGATGGCCTGCAATGGCAGGAAGAAAAGCTCAAGCCGGATGACACTCTGGTTTTGTTTAACTCGTACAAACTGCTCCAGGGCAAACGCCTGCAAAATCTGCTGACCTGGGTAGAAAATGGCGGGATGGTTATCGTCTCGACCAGCAATCGTTTTATCGGCAACAACACCCGCACCCGCGACCCGCTTTTTGATCAACTCAACGTCGAAGTGTTACGCAAACCTTCGGTCATTGACGACGAAGAAACTGAAACAGCGGCTGACGATAAAACATCAGCAGAAGACGAAAGCGCAAGCCCGGAGGATGAAACCACAAGCCCGGAAGATGAAACCAGAAGTGCGGAAGATAAAACGAAAAGCGCGGAAGAAAACGAAGAGCGTCACCGCTGCGATCTCGATGGTGAGCTGACGCCACTGGATTTTTATGGCGAGACCGAACCCCTGTTAATTGATTTCAGTCAAGGCGAACAATTTACATCGTCCACGGCAACCGTAGCAGAAGTCGGTGATGATGTTGGTTTGTATCAGGCTGTTTTTGAATATGGTCAAGGCTGGATTGTTGTTCACAGTGACCCCTCCATCTGGACCAATTCGCGCATCGATTGCCACGATCATGCCTACGCATTATGGAAGACAATTCACCCCACGAATAAGGTGTGGTTTTTAGTCAATCAGGAAGCGCCGTCACTGTGGACGCTGCTCTGGCGCGCCAGCCCGATGGGTATTGTGGCGGGCGTGTTAGCGTTGCTGTTGTGGCTATGGGCTAAAGCGGCGCGGTTCGGCCCAATTCTTACCCGCACAGAAACCGGCCGACGCAGTCTCGCAGAACATATCCGTGCAAGCGCCACGCTCCTCTGGCGACGCCAGCAACATCCGCACCTGATTACACAGCTGCGCCGCCGCTTATGTGAACAAGTGCAGCGCACTCACCCGCAATTTTCAAACTTGTCAGAACCCGAACAGATCCAGCTCCTGCAATCCCTGACCGGATTGTCAGCAGAGCTGATCCACAAAGGCTTATTTGCGGATCAGGTGCAGTCACCGCAGGATTTCACCGAGACCGTCGCCCACCTGCAAACCATAAGGAAACATTTATGAGCGAGTCATCATCACGGGAAACGGCTATGGCGCAAGCCAACGCCTTGGCCAACAACCTCTTGCAGGAAATTAAAAAGGCATTGATTGGTCAGGATGCCGTTATCGAACAGGTGCTGGTTGCCTTGATCGCTCGCGGCCACGTATTAATCGAAGGCGTTCCTGGTTTGGGCAAAACCTTACTGGTGCGCAGCCTCGCGAAATGCTTTGGTGGTCAGTTTGCACGGGTGCAATTTACGCCGGATTTAATGCCCAGCGATATTACCGGGCACGCCATGTTCAACATGGCCAAACAAGAATTTGAAATTCGTCGCGGCCCGGTTTTTACCAATCTGCTGCTCGCTGATGAAATTAATCGCGCTCCGGCCAAAACTCAGGCGGCGCTGCTTGAAGTCATGCAGGAAGGTCAAATCACCATTGAAGGCGAGCCGTTTAAAACCGGCGAACCCTTTATGGTTCTGGCCACGCAGAATCCGCTGGAACAGGAGGGCACCTACCCGCTCCCCGAAGCCGAGCTGGATCGTTTTATGTTAAAGGTCGTCATCGATTATCCCGGAGAATCTGAAGAGCAACACATGCTGCGCCAAGTCAGCGGTCAAACCCATGGCGGTTTTGGGCTGGAAGGTATTCGGCAAATACTTAAACCCGCTCACCTGCTGAGCCTGCAAAAAATTTCCACACAAATCACCGTGGATGACGCCGTGCTTAATTATGTTGTGCGCCTGGTGCGTACGACCCGCGAATGGCCAGGCATTGCACGCGGCGCCGGCCCGCGCGCGTCTATCGCTTTGCTTGCTGCCGCACGGGCTTACGCCCTGCTAAAAAACAATACGTTTGTCACTCCGGAAGATGTGAAGAATATGTTTTTACCGGCGCTGCGCCATCGGGTGTTACTGGCTCCGGAAATGGCCATTGAAGGGGTAGAGATCGATCAAGTGCTGCAAGGTATTTTGCAGCAAACCGATGCACCGAGAAATTAATCCGGCGACACTTTCTTACACCGACTGATGCCGAGTAATGTCTCAGTAACAAGACCGGTACGAAACCTGTGCGGAATCAACATGCGAACCGATACTAACCAAAGTGGACCGAGCAAACGCCGTTGGGCGCCCACGCCGCGACTGTACACCAGCCTGGCATTGATTGCCGTGTGTGCTTTTGGGGGCGCGTTTATCGGTCATTTTTTTGGGACAACTTTTATCGGCGGCCTGGCGGGTATCCTGCTGATCGGAACCGGCATTATTGCATTGCTGGATTACATGCTCTCGCGCCAGCTACCGCCAATTACCGTAGAGCGCGAGCTGGCTGGCAACATAGCGGTTAACAAACCCGCCAAAATTATCCTGCATTTGCGCCACAGCTTTATCAGACCCACGTACATACAGGTGTTTGATGCGGTACCCGCCACCACGAAACTGACTGACTTACCGCAGACACTGCAATTACTGCCCCAGCAAAAAACCCAAGTGCAATATACCTTGCGCCCTCTTCAGCGCGGCCCCATGCAACTTGGGCAATGCCATCTGCGGGTTACCAGCCCGCTCGGCTTGTGGACTATCAGCTACCAAAGCGGCAACGTTAATGACATCAAGGTTTATCCGGATTTTTCTGCGATTACCGGCTACACCATTCTTGCAGCAGAAAATCACACCAGCCAGATCGGGATTAGAAAAGCGCAGCGCCGGGGTACGGGACTCGAATTTCAACAGCTGCGTGAATATCAGATGGGTGACAGCTTGCGCCAGCTCGACTGGAAGGCAACCTCGCGACGCCAGCAGTTAATCTCCCGGGAATATCAGGATGAGCGGGATCAGCAAATTGTCTTGCTGTTAGACAGCGGACAGCGTATGTGCACGCGCGATGACGAACTCAGTCATTTTGATCACGCACTGAATGCGCTCTTGTTAGTCAGTTTTATCGCCCTGCGTCAGGGCGACAGTGTCAGCGTGTTGAGCTTCGGAGAAGGCCATCGCTGGATACAACCGCAAAAAGGTGCGGGGCGTATTAAAAATCTGCTCAACGGCATGTATGACTTGCACGCTGAAAATCGCGCACCGGATTACATTCAAGCAGCTGAAAAACTCAGCGCCCTGCAACATAAAAGATCGCTGGTGGTGTTAGTCACCAACTCCCGCGATGAAGATTCCACAGAATTGCTGACCGCGGTGAATTTACTTAAACGCCGTCACCTGGTGGTCATCGCTAACCTGCGCGAAGAGGTACTTGGTCAGCTGGATTCGGCCCCCATCACCCAACTCGATGACGCGCTCGGTTATGCCGGTGTGCAAAATTATCTGGCGATCCGGCAAGAGGCGCACAGAAGACTCGCCCAGACCGGTGTGTTTACTTTAGAGTGCACCGCCAAAGAGTTGGCCATGAAACTTGCCAATAGTTATTTAGAGATCAAAAGCGCTGGGGTTTTGTAATCGCTTTTCGCTGCTGATCGTTAACAAGCGGGCAACCGGAAAATCTGTGGTAACCGCTGAGGTTCTGATTAACGGCAAGTGAAAGAGAGGCAGAGCGGCGCCGAGTCGGGCCGATTGATCAAATAAAAAGAAAAGACGATGTAGATCAGGCAACAAAAACACGGGATCAGCAAAAGGAACACAGAGTGCGAAGGGCGACGACAGACTGCAGCTGCCGTCGCTTTGTTTTTTTAACTCAATAGATTGCGGAAAAACAATTTGATATTGTCGATCAGGCGCGCAAAGAAACCTGCCTGCTCGACGGATTGCAAAGCGACCACCGGCACTTCAGCCACTTGCTCGTCATCCAGAGTAAGGGTCAACTTGCCTAACACCTGACCTGCTTCAACAGGCGCTTTAATCACTTCCTGGATTTCCATATTGGCTTGCAAGTCATCGGCGCGTCCGCGTGGCAACATCAACTTGACAGCTTCACCCACCCCCACAGCCACCTCTGTATTTTTACCTAACCAGACGCGTGGTGTGCTGATCGTTTCACCGCCGTTATAGAGTGATTTTGTCTCATAGTAACGAAAGCCATAGGACAAGAGTTTTTGCGATTCAGTGGCGCGCGCCTCTTCGCTGGTGGTACCCATGACTACCGAAATCAAACGCATACCCTCGCGTTGCGCAGAGGCCACCAGACAATAACCCGCTTCGTCGGTGTGACCAGTCTTCAGGCCATCAACTGTTTCATCACGGAACAGCAACAGGTTGCGGTTAGGTTGGCGAATTTCATTCCACACAAAATATTTTTCGCGATAGAGCGCGTAGTGTTCCGGGTGATCATTTATCACTGCGCGGGCCAGAATCGCCATGTCGCGCGCCGTCGTAAGATGCCCTTTGGCCGGCCAGCCCGTAGAGTTTTCAAAGTGAGTGCCCTGCAGGCCCATGCGCACGGCGGTTTGATTCATGATATCAACAAAGGCATCTTCACTACCGGCGATATGCTCAGCCAGCGCAACCGTTGCGTCATTACCGGACTGCACAATCACGCCGAGCAACAAGTCGCGTGCCGATACCTGCGTCCCTTCGCGAATAAACATTTTTGATCCGCCCATCCGCCAGGCTTTAACGCTGATGTTGACCATATCGTCTTCGGTCATGCGTCCCTCGCCGATTTCTTCCGAAACGATGTAACTGGACATCATCTTGGTCAGGCTCGCCGGCGGCAGCCGTTCATCGGCATTATGCTCAACGATAACCCTGCCGGTATCGGCTTCCATCAAGATGTATCCCGTTGCTGCCAACTGCGGCGGTGCGGGGATAATCGTCGGTTGGCGCGTTTGCGCAGAAACTGCATTGCAGCAAACAAGAAACAGGAAGCTGACAACTATTTTTTTCAACATAATGGGCTCTATCTTTTTAAAAAAAATCCTGGGTGTGTGATGACAAGCAAGCGATTGTAACAGCTTGTTATTCGTAGACCACGTGAGGCTGTGGAATATTCAACCGGCTTAGCTGATTGCGGGCATCCTGCATCTGGCGCGCATTCGTTAAAGGGCCGACCCGCACCCGGTATAACTTCGGATTGGTTTGCGCACGACTGATGATGACCGGATAAGACAATTGTTTACCCACATCTGCTGCATATTGGCGCGCACTTTGTTCATTGCCGAATGCGCCAATTTGCAAATGCGTATTGGGCGGCAGTTCACTTCCCGGTACGGCCGTATTCGCGGTATCCAGGGCACGTGGCGGTGACGGCGCATCGTTCGGCAAGACAATTTCAACATCGACCAAGCCAGTACCGGCATTCAAAATCCCGATGCGCTGGGCGGCGGCATAACTCAAGTCAATGATTCTGTCGCCGTGAAAGGGACCGCGATCATTCACCCGCACAACAACAGTTTTGCCGTTGGCCACATTGGTGACCCGCACATAGGATGGAATGGGCAAGGTCTTGTGCGCGGCGGTCATTGCATACATGTCATAAATTTCACCATTGGATGTGCGCCGCCCATGAAATTTATTTCCATACCAAGAGGCTTTACCACGCTCCTTATAAGCGCGTTCGTCTTCCATCAAATAATAGGTTTTACCTAACACCACATAGGGATTTTTATTGCCCGCGATGGTGCGCGCTTCATAACGCGGTACCGCATCGGGTACATGTGAGGTATCGACCGGTCGGCTGGGTCCGCTATCGCGAATGTCACCCCAGGTCGGCGTTTTCGGTTGAGGTTGTTGTTTTTGAGGTGCCGGTGCGCAACCGACCAATACCAGACAGGCCAGGCCAAGCACCCAGCTACTTGTTGAAACCTTCACGCTCATTGCTCCATTTGTTCTTTTATTAATTGGCTGAGTTGATACACCGCCATGGAATACAGATGACTGCGGTTATAGCGAGTGATGACATAAAAGTTTTGGGTAGCAAGCCAGTATTCGAGTCCGTGTTGACCATCGAGTTGCAGTGCTGACACGTTGGCCGTGTCAGCCAGCGGAGTGATGGGTGTAAAGCCGCGCGCTTTCCACTCAGCAACCGTATTTTTTGGCGGTTGAATATCGTTAAATGTGATGCCCGCTGGATCACCTTCAAAGCGCGCCCGCGACGCCACGGGTTCACCACTTTGCCATCCATGACGCTTAAAATAATTGGCCACACTGCCAATGGCATCGGTGGTGTTGTTCCAGATATCGATAAAGCCATCGCCATCAAAGTCAACCGCATAGCTGCGATAGCTCGAGGGCATAAACTGGCCATAACCCATGGCTCCTGCATAAGAACCTTTGAACGCCAAGGGGTCCTGCTGTTGTTCACGGGTCAACAAAAAGTAGTGTTGCAATTCTTTGCGAAAAAAAGGCGAGCGCGGTGGATAATCAAAGGCCAGTGTCGTGAGCGCATTGATCACCTTATGGCTGCCGGTATTGCGCCCGTAGTTGGTTTCCACACCGATAATGGCAACAATCATCTCGGCCGGGACGCCATACTCGCGCTCCGCGCGTTCCAACACAGCGCGATGCTCCCGCCAGAATTTCACGCCGTTGGAAATACGCAAAGGCACAATAAAAATCGGACGATATTCTTTCCAGGTTTTGGTTCTCTCTGCTGGACGGGAAATAGCATCGAGAATGGATTGCTGTTTATCCGCGGCCTGCAACCAGGCGATGATCTCTGCGCGGGTAAAACCGTGCTCGCTCACCATTTCGTCCACAAAGGTGACCGCTTCAGGATGGGTGGAGTAATCGGCAACGGCTAATGACGGCAACAGCAAGGCGACCGTCAGTGCTAAGCGTCGACGCAATGTGCGCAAGCCCGACGCGCATGACAGCAAGTGTGTATGTCGTTTGTTATTCATCGTTTATCTCAAAAAGACGCTGCCAGGCAGCCTTGATCATTGTGGAGTCATCACTTTTTTCGGCTGGGTGGCGATGGCCATTAAAATACCGAAGCCTGCCATCAGGGTCACAATGGCGGTACCCCCTTGGCTGATCAGCGGGAGGGGCACCCCTACCACCGGCAACAAACCCGAAACCATGCCGATATTGACGAAAATATAAATAAAAAACGTGAAGGTAATACTCGCGGCCAGCAATCGTCCAAAACTATCCTGGGCGCGCAAGGCAATCAACATGCCGCGAAAAATAACCAATAGATAAACCCCGAGCAGCGTCAACACGCCCAGAAAGCCGAACTCTTCTGCCATCACTGCAATAATAAAATCCGTGTGACCTTCCGGTAAAAAGTCGAGGCGCGACTGGGTCCCGCCCAGCCAGCCTTTACCGTAAACACCCCCGGAGCCTATCGCCGTTTTAGATTGGATAATGTTCCAACCGGCCCCGAGACGATCGGCTTCGGGATTGAGCAGTGTCAGCACCCGCGTGCGCTGATAATCGTGTAACACAAACTGCCACATGGGCCAGAGGCTTGCACCCAGCAGGAACACAGCGGCGATAATGTAACGCCAGCGCAGTCCTGCAAAAAACAGCACCATCAAGCCCGAGGTAGCCACCAGGATCGAGGTCCCTAAGTCGGGCTGCTGGATAATCAGGATCGTCGGGATGCTGACCAGAATCAGGGAAACAATAACGTGTTTCAAGCGCGGCGGCATAAAGCGCGTACCCAAATAAGCAGCAATCATAACGGGCATCGCAAGCTTCATTAATTCCGAGGGCTGGAAACGAAAGCCGCCAATCGACAACCAGCGCTGCGCACCCTTGGCACCAACACCGACCACCAGCACCAGCACCAGCAAAACCACACCGCCGAGAAATGCCCAGGGCGCCAGCCGACGCATCAGATCAACCGGCACCTGCGCCATCACTATCATGCCGATATAGGCAATCGCAAAAAATGTTCCCTGCCGCACCATGGTTTCCGTACTTTCGGAACTGGCGCTATACAGCACGAACAGACCAAACACCGAAATCACCGTCAGCAGAAACAAGAGGATGAAATCCAGGTGCAGGCGCTGCTCCAAGCGCTGGCGGCGCGCCAGACTGGAGCCGGACTGAGGTAAACGTCTGAGAAAGTCCCGACTGCTCATAGAGAATCCTAAAACCTGACCGATGAGGTGACCCGCGCGACTGATTCGGCCGCCGTCCGGGGTGCTGGTGCGGCGCCACCTTGAGACAGTTCCGGCGGTGGCGGAACATCGGTGGGCGTCAGGTACTGCCCTAACAGGTAGGCATCCATCACTTTGATCGCCACCGGTGCCGCCTGGGACGATCCACCCTCGCCATTTTCAATAATAACGGCTACCGCAATCTGCGGATCTTCAAGCGGAGCAAAGGAGACAAATAACGCATGGTCGCGATGGCGCTCGGCCAAGGCTGCGCTGTCATATTTGGCCCCCTGCGGAATTCCCACCACTTGCGCGGTTCCGGATTTACCGGCGATGCGATAAGAGGCTTTGGAACCGGCGACCCGCGCCGTACCACGCGTACCGTGCATGACTTCGGCCATCGCTTCAAAAATAGCTTCCCAATGATCTTCCCTGGCTTCGATAACCCCATCGACCTGCGGCTCGACCGGCTGATGGCCCACTGCGCGCAATACCTGGGGACGCAGGCGCTTGCCCCGGGTTGCGAGCGTCGCGGTAGATTGTGCCAACTGCATCGGCGAGGACAACACATAGCCCTGCCCGATCGACATATTTACCGTATCACCGGGATACCATGATTCGCCCATGGCACCGCGTTTCCAGTCCCGCGTCGGCCACACGCCCCGACGTTCATTGGGCAGATCCACGCCGGTCGGTATGCCCAAGCCAAAATGGAAACCAAACTCGCTCATACGATCGATACCCATGCGGGTACCCAGGTCGTAAAAATAGGTATCACAGGATTCCGCTATTGCCTGCTTTAAGCGCACAGCACCGCCGTGCCCGCCTCGCTTCCAGTCGCGCCAGACCCAACTGGTGTTGGGCAGACGGTAAAAACCGGGGTCGCTGATCGCGTAATTGGTATCAATCACATCGTGGTGCAGGCCCGCCAGCGCAACTATGGGTTTGATGGTTGAACCCGGCGGATAGACCGCCTGAATAAAGCGGTTGTACAGCGGCCGATCGATGGATTCGTTCAGGTTGCGAAAATCTTCGTGACCAATCCCGGTGACAAAGAGATTGGGTTCGTAGCTGGGCAGACTAATCGCCGCCAAGACACCACCGGTAGCAACCTCGATGGCTACCACCGCACCGCGGCGTCCGGCCATGGCCGCTACGGCGGTATTTTGCAGACGCACATCCAGATGTAAATGCAGGTCTTCACCGGGCACCGGATCGACCCGATCCAGGACGCGCAAAATACGTCCACGGGCATTGGTTTCTACGTTCTGGCTGCCTACCTGCCCGTGCAGTAGATCTTCGTATTGAAACTCGACGCCCGTTTTACCGATGGAGTGGGTACCGCGATAGCGCAATTCCTGCTCTTCCGTAAATCGATTAAGGTCGGCTTCACTGATACGCGCGGTATAGCCCAGGGTGTGCGCAAAGAGTTCGCCGTGCGGGTAGTAACGTACCAGCTGCGCATCGACTTCTACCCCGTCGAGACGAAACTCGTTGATCGCCAGCCGCGCAATTTCTTCTTCGGTTAACCGATAGCGCAGAGGAACCGGTTCAAAAGGATGGCGCCGTTGTTTTACCGCGCGCTGAAAACGCTCCAGGTCGGCCGGTGAAATAGCGACCAGCTCCTGCAGCAAAGAGAGGGTTTCATCAAGATCCATGGTGCGCTGCACCACGATCGACAGCGTATAGGTCGGGCGATTATCAGCCAGCAACACGCCCTGACGGTCATAAACTAAGCCGCGCGTCGGCGGTATCGGCTGCACGTGAACGCGATTGCGCTCGGACTGGGTGACATAGACCAGATGATCGACAATCTGCAGATTGTGATAACGATAAATCAACACGCCGACCAGCGACAGGATGACCAGCGACATCAATAACAGGCGCGCCTGAAAGATTTTCGCTTCACGCAAGTGATCTTTAAACTGATGCGACTCTAACTCTGACATCGTGCCTCAAAACTGGCCATTTATTAATGTGTGGCAGACAAGCATTTTGTCGCTTCGTTCACTCATTCGCAGGAGTTGCGCTTACTTGTGATAGGGATGATTGCTCAGGATGGTCCAGGCCCGGTAGAGCTGCTCGATCAACAGGATACGCACCAGCGGATGGGGCAGCGTCAGCGCCGAGAGCGACCATTTCTTGCTCGCCAGAGCCAGGCACGCTGGCGATAAACCATCGGGGCCCCCGATCAACAAGCTGTAATTGTGGCCGCTCATGCGCCAGGTGGCCAATTGCTCGGCCAGCTGCGGCGTACTCCAGGGTTTGCCGAGCACATCCAGGACAATGATTTGATCGCCTTTGCCCACTGCCGCCAGCATCGCTTCACCTTCTTTTTCCATAGCGCGCGCGATATCGCTGTTTTTGCTGCGCGTCGCCAAGGGCAGCTCAACCAACTCGACCACAAAATCGCGCGGCAGACGCCGGGCGTATTCTTTGTAACCGGCTTCGACCCAATCGGGCATCCGGGTGCCCACGGCAATAATACGCAACCGCATTTCAACAATGCCTTACCGCGAACGCAGAACTACCCATGATTATTCTGCGCGATTGCTCGGCTTGATGGACCAGAGTTTTTCCAGCTCGTAAAACTCGCGGGTTTCTTTCTGCATCACGTGAACCACGGTATCACCGTAGTCGATCAACACCCAGTCACCGGCATCCATCCCTTCCACGCCCAAGGGCTGATACCCCTGTTTTTTTAAGTCTTCAACTAAATTGCTTCCCAGCGAGCGCGCATGTCGGCCCGATGTACCGCTGGCAATAATCAAAGTGTCGGTAACGTCGGTCATTTCGCGGACATCCAGCTCGACAATATTTTGCCCTTTGACATCTTCGAGAGCGGCAATAATTAATTCATTTAATTTCTGGTTTAACGATTCAGACATGCTGTACCTGCTTGGGAGAAAAATGGGGTGGCGCAAGCGCCAAACTCGTAAAAAAATGCTGTCAGCAGAATGCTGACAAAAGCCACACGACAAAGCCGACGCGCGCGCTATCTGTTGCTGTGCTCAACTGCTGGTCGGTAGCGACGGTTACTCGATATCCTGATACAGCCGGTGTTCAACCATGTAAGCCCATACCGCATCCGGCAACAAGAATTGCGGCGATTCACTGCGCTTAACCTGAGCGCGGATGGCGCTGGAAGAAATCGGCAGCAAACTCAATTCCGATAGCAGAATACCGCCGTGGGCCTGCGCATCCAGCACCTCGGCATCCACTTGTTTAGCGCGCACTAAATCAGCCACGTCGCCGGTTAGCGGCAGTGAGTAACCCGGCCGGGCCACCACCGCCAAGTGCGCGTAATCGAGCAGTTCACGCCAGCGGTGCCAGGTATTGAGTTGGGCAAAAGCATCCATGCCCACCGCCAATATCAAGCTGACGTCAGTGCCCAGCTCCTGCCGCAGTTCAAGCAAACTATCAACAGTAAAAGATGGCGTCGTGCGCCGCAGTTCTCGCTCGTCTATCTCAAGCGCCGGACATTGCGCCACCGCCAGGCGCACCATAGCAACGCGCATAGCGCTGGTAACACCCGGAGCAGCGCGATGCGGTGGACGATGGCTGGGCATCAGCCGCATTTCATCCAGTTGCAGCTGCTGCTTTAGCTCCAACGCCAAGCGCAGATGGCCATGATGAATCGGATCAAAGGTGCCACCAAAAATGCCAACTTTGCGCATAAGTTCTCGTCAATCATTGCCGTTGGTTGCGGCGTCCGCCGCCGGGTCGAATGTTGCGTCGCCCACCGGTCCTTGTTGTGACGCCTGCCGCAGCGCCGGTTATTGACGCACGTGTCCGTCACCCAGCACGACCCATTTCTGTGACGTGAGTCCTTCCAGGCCCACGGGCCCGCGCGCATGGATTTTATCCGTGGAAATACCGATTTCTGCACCCAGACCATACTCAAAGCCATCCGCAAAACGGGTTGAGGCATTGACCATGACCGAACTGGAATCCACTTCGCCAATGAAACGACGCGCGCGCGTGAAATCTTCGGTAACAATGGCATCGGTATGCTGGGAGCTATAACGCGTAATATGATCGATCGCGTCATCCAATCCTGCCACTATCTTGATCGCTAATACGGGGGCAAGGTATTCCGTCGCCCAATCTTCTTCGGTGGCAGGATTGGCCCCGATCATCGCGCAGGTTTTGGCGCAGCCGCGCAACTCGACATTGAGCTTGCCGTAAGCGACCGCCAAACGCGGCAGAATATTCTCGGCAATGGACTCTTCAACCAGCAGTGTTTCCATCGCGTTGCACACACCATAACGGTGAGTTTTGGCATTGAGCGCAATCGCAAAGGCTTTTTCCGGATCAGCCTTACCGTCGATATAGACATGACAGACCCCGTCCAGATGTTTGATAACCGGCACGCGCGCATCACGACTGATACGTTCGATCAGGCTTTTACCACCGCGCGGCACAATCACATCGACATACTCAGGCATAGTGATCAGCTCACCTACGGCAGCGCGATCGGTGGTTTGTACAATTTGCACCACGGTCGCCGGCAGACCAGCACTGCTCAGCCCTTGCTGTAAGCAGGCGGCAATCGCACGGTTAGAGTGAATCGATTCACTGCCACCGCGCAAAATAGCGGCGTTGCCCGATTTCAGGCAGAGGCTGGCAGCATCAATAGTCACGTTAGGGCGAGACTCATAAATAATGCCCACTACGCCCAGGGGCACGCGCATTTTACCGACCTGAATGCCGGACGGACGGTAATTTAAATCGGTAATGGCACCGCAAGGGTCCGGCAGCGCCGCTACCTGACGCAAGCCTTCGATCATGCCGTCGATAGTGGCTGGCGTTAACGCCAGACGATCGAGCATAGCCGCATCAAGGCCATTCGCTTTACCGGCCTCCAGATCTTTGCGGTTTTCTTCTGTCAGCGTCGCACGGGCAGTATCCAGAGCATCCGCAATCGCCAGAAGTGCTGCGTTTTTCACGCCAGTTGATGCCGCTGCCACCACCCGCGACGCTACGCGAGCATTGCGACCCAATTCGGCCATGTAGGCCTTTACGTCTGAAATGTCACTCATGGGGAAGTCCATCATCAAAAGAAATAAAGCCCGCTCCCGGATGCACTCAACATCGCTGCTTGCGCGATGCAGCACCGAGCTTGGCAATAAATACCCGCTGGTACCGGGAGTGCCCGTTTTGCGGCAAATAAAAGGAGCGATTATACCTTGAATTGTCCTGTCCGTTGCGAATTAAACAACGGCGGCTACACGCGTCAGGCCGGGATTGTCCGCTCAGCGGCCCAGCGCCGTAAATGCTGGATCTGCTCTGCCATCACCACCGACAACGGACTGGTGGCGGCAATTTCTGTCAGCAGCATTCCTTGCTCCAGCGACTTGCTGGTACTCGCCGCTTGGTACAGCGCCGCAACAATCACCTGCTCAATTTCCGCACCGGAAAAACCATGACTGGCAGCAGCCAGCGCGGGCAGATCAAACTGCTCGGTGAGGCAGTTACGCTTACCCAGGTGAATGCGAAAAATATCGGCGCGCACATCTGCATCAGGCAAATCGACAAAAAAGATTTCATCGAGCCGGCCTTTGCGAATCAACTCAGGGGGCAACTGGCTGATATCGTTGCTGGTGGTAACGATAAATACCCGCGAGCGCCGCTCGGCCATCCAGGTGAGCAATGTCCCCAGCAGGCGCTGGGAGGTACCGTTATCACTGTTGCCCTGACTCATACCTTTTTCGATTTCGTCAATCCAGAGCACGCAGGGCGACATGGCATCGGCCAGCCGCAAGGCTTCGCGCAAATTGCGCTCGGTCTCCCCGTGAAATTTATTGTAGAGCGCACCGATATCCAAGCGCAGCAAAGCAATACCCCATAAGCCGGCCACGGCTTTGGCTGCCAGGCTTTTACCGCCGCCCTGCACCCCCAGCAATAAAATGCCTTTAGGTCGATCAAGCACGCTGCCATCACTGGTGAAAGCATCGCGCCGGGTCATCAGCCAGCGCTTAAGGTTATGCAGGCCACCGACTTGTGCAAAACTTTCCGTTTGCTGCTCAAAGCGCATGATGCCTTCCATATCCAGCAGCGCAAACTTCGCTTTATTGATGCGTGGCAAATCTTCTTCGCTGAGCGCGCCGTCATTCCAGATAGCGCTGCGCACCAGGCGGCGCACATCGCTGGTGCTCATGCCCTGCAGATTATGGACAAGTTTTTTTAACGTGAGATTGTCTGTCTTGACGCGTACCCCGCCATGGCGATCTGACCAGTCCTTGGCTTCGGTGCGAATGATCTCCATAATTTTGTCATCGCTGGGCAAGCTGAGCGTATGCGACACACTGTAGCGCGCCAACTCAGGCGGCAAACGCAATTGGTAGCTGATAAACACCAGCGTGTGCGGCACCGCGAAATGGTTGAGGGCAATGTCTTTGACCAGACGTACCGTCTGTGGCTGATCAGCGAGATAGGGATGCAGGTCGCAGAGCACATAAATGCCCGGCTGGAATTGCGCCTTAATGTGTTTGAGCGCTTCTTCCGGCTCGCCATATTGATTGCTTTGAGGCACCAGCTGCGGGCCAAAATTAAGGCGCGTCAAACCATCGGTGACCGACCAGCGATGAAGATCCTTGCCCAGCTGATTGGCGACCTGCAGCAACACATCCAGCGCTTTTTTCTCTTCGAAGGTTTCGATGACCAGGAGCGGAATGCGGGAATCAAGTATGGTTTTAAGTTCACTGGCGTCGTGCACGGATCATCCTCGTTATTGTTAGCGCTGTTGTTGCGGACCAAGGATGCAACGAAGTTTTGCAAGTTACAATCCCCACGCCAGGGCGATAAATTGCAACAAATTCAACCACGCCAATTGCCAGGTCAGGCATTCAAACCGCGTTGTTTTTCGTTACACTAGGTACCTCATCGTGTGCACTCTGCGGGAGCAGCCGTTATGTCAGCCACCCACCTGAATTTTCTCGACCATTTAATTGTGCAGGGTGATCGCGCCTTGCGCACGCTTGCCGGCGCTGGTGATCTGCAAGCAGAACGGCCCTCACCTGCCAAGTCGATGGCAGAGGCCAACCTCACTGCAAAAGAAAGAACTCACGCCGCCGGATTGATGCGCGTTAATCATGCCGGTGAAGTTTGTGCACAGGCGTTGTATCAGGGTCAGGCATTAACCGCCAAGCTTCCCGCTGTGCGCGCCGAAATGGAGCAGGCCGCAGCGGAAGAAGTCGATCATTTGGTGTGGTGTGAAGAGCGCCTCAAGGAACTGGGCAGTCACACCAGCTACCTGAATCCGTTTTGGTATGGTTTGTCATTTGCTCTGGGTGCGGGCGCTGGCTTGATCAGTGACAAAGTCAGCCTCGGCTTTGTAGCGGCGACCGAAGATCAAGTGTGCCGCCACCTGCAAGATCATCTCTATCGGCTACCTGAGCAGGATTTAAAAAGCCGGGCCGTGGTTGAGCAGATGTTGACCGATGAAGCCCGTCATGCCCAAGCGGCCTTAAATGCGGGAGGCATTCGCTTTCCTGCACCGGTAAAAGGCCTCATGTCACTGGTATCAAAAGCCATGACCCTCAGCAGCTATCGCGTGTAAGGTGGGAGGTTAATCGCGCTCGCGAATTTCGTAAGCGTGGGTGATCTCCACCCCGGCCGCTTCCAACATGATCGAGGCCGAACAGTATTTAGTGGCCGACAACTCTACCGCGCGTTTGACTTGCGCTTCTTTGAGTTCCTTGCCGGTCACCACAAAATGCAGATGGATTTTGGTAAACGGCGAAGGCACACCTTCCGCGCGTTCAGCTTGCAGCTCCACGTGACAGTCGGTTACCTGCTGACGGGATTTGGTCAGAATACTCATCACGTCAAACGACGAACAACCACCCAGACCCAGCAATAACATTTCCATGGGACGCACACCCTGATTGCGACCGCCGTGATCCGGCGGACCATCCATAACCACCGAGTGCCCGCTTCCTGACTCCCCGATAAATTGCGCTCCGTCCACCCATTTCACTGTTGCCTGCATTTGCTACTCCTCACTTGCGGTACCGAAAAAAGGCGCAAAGATTAACACAAGCACGGCCGCAAGCAGAGCGTGTCACCTGATTCAACGTCCAGGTCGCCTATTCAAACTTTCTATGGACAATGTAGGTCTGGCGGCTTATAACTACATGCCAAACTTTCTAGCCTGAGTATGCAGTGAGTGGCAGATCTAAGCAGTTCTCTTCATAATACCCTGCATAACTCGCTGGTCCTATTATAAAGCAATAAGCAGGAGCCATACCTTGGTCGCCGTTTCCCTTACACCGCATATCAAGAATGTGGATGAATTTCTCGTCCATTGTCACCGTCGCCGTTACCCCGCTAAAAGCACCATCATTTACGCCGGCGACAAAAGTGACTCCCTTTATTACATCGTTAAAGGCTCGGTCACCGTTCTGATTGAAGATGACGAAGGTCGCGAAATGATTGTGGCTTATCTTAACGACGGTGATTTCTTCGGTGAAATAGGATTATTCGATGACAAAGATTCGCGCAGCGCCTGGGTGCGTGCGAAATCAGAATGTGAAGTAGCAGAAATCAGTTACGCAAAATTTCAGGAAATTTCCGAAGACCACCCAGAATTTTTATTTGCCCTTGGCAGCCAAATGGCACGTCGGTTGCGCGCAACGACGCGCAAAGTGGGCGACCTGGCATTTCTCGATGTCACTGGCCGGGTAGCGCGCACGCTCCTCGACCTGTGCAAGGAGCCAGATGCCATGACTCACCCCGACGGCATGCAGATTAAAATTACCCGTCAGGAAATCGGTCGTATTGTGGGCTGCTCGCGGGAAATGGTAGGGCGCGTGTTAAAAACGCTGGAAGATCAAGGGTTGGTACAAGTAAAAGGTAAAACCATGGTGGTTTACGGCACCCGCTGATTAATCATCAGACAAATAAAAAAGCCCTGCAACTGCGGGGCTTTTTTATTTGTGATTGTTGCTGCTTCAAATCGCCCGAAAGGTGCGCGACGGGGACGTGGCGAAGTGTATGCACCAACTCCACCAACCGCTCAAGGGCGGTCGCATTTGCTTTAAGCGAAAAACGCTTTTAACGCGGCTCCTGGATCGTCTGCCCGCATAAACGCTTCGCCCACCAGAAAACCATGAACATTTTTTTCTCTCATGGCCTGCACATCCGCTGGCGAAAGAATTCCGCTTTCGGTCACCACAATACGCTCCGGGCCGATGCGATCCAACAAGTCAAAGGTGGTCTGCAGGTTGACATCAAACGTGTGCAGGTTGCGGTTGTTGATACCGATTAATTTATTGGGCAATTGCAGCGCCAGCTCAAGCTCAGCTGCATCGTGAACTTCTACCAAAACATCCAGACCCAACTCGAGTGCTTTGGTATTGAGATCAATCAGCTGTTGCGGTTCCAGAGCAGCGACAATCAAAAGTACGCAGTCGGCACCTAACGCGCGCGCTTCGTATAGTTGATATTCATCGACCAGAAAATCTTTGCGGATCACCGGCAAGTTAGTCGCCGCTCGCGCTTCCTGCAGATAGCTATCAGCACCCTGAAAAAAATCCACATCGGTCAGTATCGACAGGCAAGTGGCACCACCTTGTTCATAACTACGCGCCAGTTCGGCTGGCACAAAGTTTTCGCGAATGATGCCTTTGCTGGGCGAGGCTTTTTTAATTTCCGCGATCACCCCGGCTTTACCCGCCGCGATATCATCAGCGATAGCCTGTACAAAACCGCGCGGTTCGCTTTGCTGCAAAATCTGATGATTTAATTCCTGCAGCGATACCTGCTTCTTTCGCGCGCTGATTTCTTCCCATTTACGGGCGATGATCCTGCGCAATATGGTAGGAGTCTCTGTCACGGCATTAATCCTGAGTAGTAGGTTGCTTGAAGTAATGGGTGAAGGCCGCCAGCTCGCGAATTTTTTCTCCGGCAAGACTGCTGCCAATAGCATCCCGCGCCATCTCCACACCATCGGCGAGTGTTGTGGCCACACCGCTGACATAAATAGCCGCACCCGCATTGAGCGAAATAATATCCGCTGCTTTTTCGGAATGCTGGCCGCGGCGAGTAATCAGCGCATCTTTAATCAATACCAGCGAGTCCGCCGCACTGTCTACGGTTAGACCAATCAAACTCTTACTCTGCACCCCAAAATCTTCCGGCTTGATGGTGTATTCAAACACCTCACCATTTTTCAATTCGGCCACTTGGGTTTCGGTCGCCAGACTGATTTCATCCAGGCCGTCTTTGGCATGGACCACCATCACGTGCTCGCTGCCCAGACGCTTGAGAACTTCCGCCATCGGTCTGCACAGGGCGCCGTTGAAGACACCCAAGACCTGGTGTTTAACACCGGCGGGATTGGTAATCGGCCCGAGAATATTAAAAATAGTGCGCAGCCCCAGTTCCTTTCGTGGGCCGATGGCGTGGCGCATAGCGCTGTGATGCGTTGGCGCGAACATAAAGCCCAGGCCAATTTCTTTGATACAGCGAATGACTTCTTCTGGCGACAGATCAAGCTTGATGCCTGCAGCCTCCAGCACGTCCGCACTGCCGGTCGTACTCGACACGCCGCGGTTGCCGTGCTTGGCAACCCGTCCACCGGCGGCAGCGACGACAAACGCGCTGGCGGTGGATACGTTAAATAAATTCGCGCCGTCACCCCCGGTGCCGCAGGTATCCACCAGATAGTCCATATCCAGCTCAACCTTGGCAGAGAGTTCGCGCATCACCATAGCGGCGCCAGTGATCTCGTCAACGGTTTCCCCTTTCATGCGCAGCGCCACCAGCAAGGCACCGATCTGGGCGGGGGTTGCTGCGCCGGTCATCACCTCGCGCATAACCGCAGCCATTTCCTCGGTGCTTAAATCGATGCGGGCCACTAACTGATTAAGGGCTTGTTTGATATTCATGGTTGTTACCTGATAGTTGTTGTGCCTGAGTGCGCGGGTCGATCAACAGCTGATGACCTGTGGCTACACTCCCCGCAAAAAATTATTCAGTAGCTCGTGACCCTGTTCGGTCAAGATGGATTCCGGGTGAAATTGGACACCCTCGACCGGCAGCGTTTTATGGCGCACGCCCATAATCTCCGCCATGCTGCCATCGGGGTTTTGCGTCCAGGCAGTAATGTCGAGACACTCAGGCAAGGTTTCTTTTTCAATCACCAGCGAATGGTAGCGCGTTGCCTGTAACGGATTATTCAGGCCGGTAAAAACCCCGGTGTTATGGTGATAAACCGGCGAGGTTTTACCATGCATCACGTAAGGCGCACGCACCACCTTGCCGCCAAAAGCCTGGCCAATACTTTGATGGCCGAGACACACACCCAGTAGCGGAATAGTGCCGGCAAACGCGTTGATCACGGCCAGCGAAATACCTGCTTCATTGGGTGTGCAGGGCCCGGGTGAAATCACGATCTTTTCGGGCGCCAGCGCGGCAATTTCACTGACGGTGATTTCGTCGTTACGGATTACCTTAACCTCGGCATTCAGCTCACCAAAATATTGGACGAGGTTATAGGTAAAGGAATCGTAATTATCGATCATCAAAATCACGATGCATCTCCTACCATATCGACCGCTTTAAAAATTGCCCTGGCTTTGTTCATGGTTTCTTTCCACTCGAGCGCGGGAATCGAATCCGCTACGACACCGGCACCGGCCTGCACATACAACTTGCCATCTTTAATAACCGCCGTGCGAATGGCGATGGCAGTATCCATATTACCGTTCCACGCGATGTACCCGACCGCGCCGCCATAAATGCCGCGCTTTTCGCTTTCCAGTTCGTCGATAATTTCCATGGCGCGAATTTTAGGAGCGCCTGACAGTGTGCCTGCAGGCAAGGCCGCACGCAGAACATCCATCGCACCCAGCGATGGAGCTAAGGTGCCGGTTACGTTGGAGGTAATGTGCATCACATGAGAGTAGCGCTCGACCACCATTTTATCAGTGAGTTTTACGCTGCCGGTTTCAGCCACCCGGCCGACATCATTGCGACCCAAATCAATCAGCATTAAATGCTCGGCAATTTCCTTGGGATCATTCACCAGCTCGACCTCCAGCGCCTTGTCTTCTTCCGGTGTGCGACCCCGGCGACGCGTGCCGGCAATCGGACGCACGGTCACCTTACCATCTTCCAGGCGCGCAAGAATTTCCGGGCTGGACCCCACCACATGATGATCACCGAGATCGAGAAAGTATAAATAAGGTGAAGGGTTGAGGTTGCGTAAGGCGCGGTAAAGGTTGAGTGGCTCAGCGTCAAAATCAATGGTCAAGCGCTGGGAAATAACCACCTGCATGGTATCGCCCGCCAGCACGTAATCCTTGATTTTGTTAACCGCCTGTTGAAAGTTTTGCTCGCCGAAATTGGACGAGAACTGGGTTTCACTTCCCCCTTCCGTCGACAGCGATAATTCAGGCGTGGCGGGAATCGGGCCACGCA
Source organism: uncultured Cellvibrionaceae bacterium (assembly GCA_964440135.1). GTDB lineage: Bacteria > Pseudomonadota > Gammaproteobacteria > Pseudomonadales > Cellvibrionaceae > Cellvibrio. Next base: position 36,670 of record CAYTQQ010000008.1, read on the forward strand.
ACTGCAGCACCAATTCGTCCAGGCGTTCAGTGGCGACGCGATAAGCATCCGCCACGTCGGGATTGGCATGAATAACCAGAATCAGTTTGCCCGCCAGATTATCAAAGACCAAAACCTCATCGGACACCGTCAGTAAAATATCCGGGGTGCCAATCACGTCTTCAGGCGTGCTGGCTTTTAACCGAGGTTCGACGTAACGCACGCAATCGTAGGCAAAATAACCCACCAACCCGCCGGTAAAGCGCGGCAATCCGGGCAGTTCGGGAGCGCGATAACGCTGCTTGAACTGCTCGACAAAACCCAGGGCATCCGCGCACTCGGTTTGCTCCACAATGGCGCCATCGCGCTCTACCCGCACGTGATCGCCAAAGGCTTTGAGTACGGTGCGCGCCGGCAGTCCAATAATGGAATAACGACCCCATTTTTCACCGCCTTGGACGGATTCAAATAAGTAGGAGTAAGGGCCGCGCGCCAACTTTAAATAAGACGATAAAGGCGTATCCAGATCGGCAAGCACCTCGCGCATAACCGGAATGCGGTTATAACCTTGCGCAGCCAATTCAGCAAAATGTTCGGGAGTCATAGGCTTACCTTAAAAAAACCGCTGCAACGCAGCTGGTCCCAATATTTCTTAAGAAGTACGCGAAAGGTACGTGGGAAGCACGCCGTAAAGAAATTCGCGCAGAGAAAAAAGCCCAGCGCTGCGGATGCAGAGCAGGCAGACAGGGACTAGCGACGCCATCGAGCGAGATAGATAGCACTCGCTGGCAGAGGTGATTCTTGCAGGTGCGAGCCTGGCAGGTATGAGCCTGAAAGGTACACGGAGTTTCTCCTTGGGGAGCTCATCGTTATTAAGGATTCAAAGATAAAGTGTTGTGCAATAGGTCGCCAGTTTACTGAAATATCCGCTCACTGCCTATCCCCGGTTACGCCAACGCCAGCTGTTCACGCAGGGCAGCAATGGCAGCGCCGTAATCCGGCGCATTAAAAATGGCCGAGCCCGCCACGAACGTATCCGCCCCTGCCTCGGCCAGCAGGCGAATATTGTCAGCGTTCACGCCTCCATCCACTTCGAGAAGCGCTTTGCTGCCCCGGGCATCCAGAAAAGTGCGGGCTTCGCGCACTTTATCCAGCACGTAAGGAATAAATTTTTGGCCGCCGAAGCCAGGATTGACCGACATTAATAAGAGCAAATCCAGCTGGTCTGCGAGATACTTGATCGGCTCCAGAGAACTCGCCGGGTTTAATACCAGCCCGGCCCGGCAGCCCCGATCTTTGATCAGCTGCAAGGAGCGATCAAGGTGACGTGAAGCTTCCGGATGAAAGCTGATATAGGTCGCGCCCGCATCGGCAAACTGCGCAATCAAATCGTCTACCGGCTCGACCATCAAATGCACATCGATGGGGGCGGTGATGCCGTAGTTACGCAGCGCCTTGCAGATGTGCGCACCGAAGGTAAGATTGGGTACGTAATGGTTATCCATCACATCAAAATGAATGAGGTCGGCGCCTGCAGCCAGAACGGCATCGACCTCTTCTCCCAGGCGCGCGAAGTCTGCCGAAAGAATAGAGGGCGCAATGTTGTAGTCACGCTTAAAGTTCTGCATAAAATTCCCGATGACGTGAAAAGCAATAATCTGTGGATACGCTGACCGCGTGCGTTAATAAAAAATCCCGGCTGGGAGTGCCAACGATGATAGCCTGCAACGAGTCCATCATGCCAATGCTGTTAACCGACTTACTACGCGCATCAAGTAAACCGCTGGGCGCCTTCCGCCAGTTATTTGCAGTGGCTGTGCTGCTGATTGCGGTTCAAACATCGCTTGCGCAGCCCCCCGGCAACAGCGAAATGCCCACGACGGCGAGCGTCGCGGCAGACGTTGAGGCAGAGGCGGAGGAACAGCCCAGCGCAGCAACCACCGAAGATGCAGAGACTGTAACTGCCGTGTCGGAAGCGCCTCTTTTTACATCGCGTACGGCCCGCAATGAACAGCTACTGGCCGCCAGCCTGCCCGAAGATGCGCTCTGGCTGGCGGACGATGAAGAAGCCATCCTCGCCCTCTTTCGCGCTACCGAAACCGCCACCACCAAGGGCTTGGTGTTTTTTCTGCATGCGACTGAAACACCCCCGGAGTGGCCGGTGCTCCTGGAAAACGCCCGCCGCAATCTACCGCAGTTTGGCTGGGCGACCCTGGCGGTGACCCTGCCACCTAAAACAGCGCCGGCTCCCGCCCCGCGTGATTCCCTGACGCTCGACGCACCTGCAGACCTGTCTTTAACGCCAGACAGTCAGGAAGCGGACACTGAAAGCAGTGGAGCCAATACAACCGCCAGCGAGCCTGCAAATATCGACACGCCGCCGGCACCAGAAACCAATGCGCCCACTCCGAGTACCAATGCCACCCCGAGTGAAGTCCCGGCAGGTGCAGAGGGCGTGGAAGGTGTAGGGAGTGCAGCGAGCACAGAAACTGCAGCAACCGCCAATGCCCCTGCGCAGCCTGGAACAGATTCCGAAGAGGCACCCAACGACGCAACATCGGCGCTGACGCGGAGCGAAATTATTCATAAGCGCGTAGCCGCCGCCCAGGAGTGGATGGCGCAGGCAGATTACAACGCGCGGATGCTGGTCGCTGATAACAGCAGCGTGATGGAGGTGGCGGCTTATCTGCAGACCCAACCGGCCGGCGCAATTACGGCGCTGATTCTGGTCAACTTGCAGCCCCAGGAAGCGCTGACTACCGCTGAACTGGATCAGTTATTCAGCACCTTGGCATTACCGGTACTCGATGTTTTTCCGGCGCCGGCCCACGCTGCTCTGACTGCACAGCGTAAGCGCCATCGCGGGGCCGCTTTGCGCAACCGCTTACCGGACTATCATCAAATGCTGCTGCCACCGCAACAAATGGCCACGCTGGACGATAACAAAAACTTTTGGGTTGAACG
>CAYTQQ010000008.1:39712-53241 GCA_964440135.1 uncultured Cellvibrionaceae bacterium
GTTACAGCAGGTGATCGCGGTCACGCAGCCCTAAGAGATACAGGATCGCATCCAGACCCAGATTCGAAATGGCGTGTTCTGCCGAAGCCTTAACCAGGGGCTTGGCACGGAAGGCAATGCCCAAACCCGCTACGCTCAGCATAGGCAGATCATTGGCACCATCACCTACGGCGATCACTTGCTCCAGAGTAATGCCTTCCTGTTTTGCCAACATGGCGAGCAGCTCCGCTTTGCGCTGACCATCAACAACCGTGCCCACAACCTTGCCCGTGACCTTGCCATCGACAATATCCAGCTCATTCGCATAGACGTAATCAATGCCCAATTTCTGTTGTAAGTAACGCCCGAAATAATTAAAACCACCCGACAAAATTGCCGTTTTATAGCCCAGTTTTTTCAGGGTAGAAATCAGTTTTTCAGCCCCTTCAGTCAGTTGCAGGCGCACGGCGATATCCGCCAGAACGGATTCATCCAGTCCTTCAAGCAAGGCCATACGCCGGGAAAAACTCTGCTTAAAATCGAGCTCGCCGCGCATGGCGGCTTCGGTAATCGCAATCACCTGGTCACCTACACCCGCAGCTTTTGCCAGCTCGTCGATCACTTCCGCATCAATCAAGGTGGAGTCCATGTCGAAACACACCAGGCGGCGGTTACGGCGATAGACCGTATCGCGCTGGAAGGCGATATCCACATCCAGTCGGGTAGAAAGCTCCATAAAATCAGCGCGCAGCGCCGTCACATCTTCGGGCATCCCGCGCACAGAAAATTCGATGCAGGCATTGCTGTTTTCCTTCAGCACATCCAGAGGCACGCGGCCCGATAAGCGGTTGATGTGATCGATATTCAGCCCGTGCTTGACGGTAATCGCCGTTAACTCTGCAATCTGGGCGCCGGTAATTTGCCGCGATAACAACGTAACTATGTGCCGCGGCTTGCCCTGCTGCTCTACCCACTGCTGGTAATGTTCCGCTGCCACGGCCTGAAAGCGCACTTTGATATTGAGCGCGCTGGTCGCGGCTAAAATAGCTTGAAACAAGGCTTCCCGCTCGGCGGCTGTCACCATCAGCTCCACCAGAATCCCCAAGGCCAGGGTTTCGTGAATGACCGCCTGGCCAATATCGAGCACATTGGCCTGATACTCCGCCAACAGGCTGGTAATTGCCGAGGTAATGCCCGGCTTGTCCTCGCCGGACGCGTTGATCAAAATTATTTCTCTCACAGCTACTCGCTTTGCTCTCCGGGGCGGAAGAGATTGGTAAACAGAAGGTGCGGCATTCTAGCCTAAAGCAGGCGAGCACTGTAGTGTGCGTTCTTCGCTTACGGCGACACCCGGATTGGGCTAGAATGCCTCGCTATTGTCGCTCCTATGCACGGTGCTCCCAGCTAAAAGCAACGGCGCTCCCAGTTACCAGCTGCGGCGTTCCGCTTACAAGACTAACTATCCTATGCTCTTCACTCATCTGTACCGCGCCTATCCGCAATTGAGCTTATGCACGCTATTGCTGGTGCTGCTCGGCCTGCTGGGCAGCGGGTTGTACATTTATCACGGCGAACTTAACCAGCGCGAACACGCCAATCACTATGGGCAGGTGCTCGCACAAAGTGCGGCGCGCCAGGCCGTGGAAGCGACGTTGAATCAGGATTTGATCAGCCTGCAGGCTATTTTGCAGGAGGTCGCACAGTATCCGCGTGTGGTAGGTGCAAGCATCCGCAATGTCGAAAATAAACTGCTGGTGCAAAGTGGCCATCACCCACACCAGCAGGCGACCGGCACCCGTTATCAGTTCACCGCACCCATCGCCCTGCACAACAACATCGCGGGTTATTTGCAAGTGACTATCGAAGTGCCTCGTCACTCGGGGCGCGAACAGCAATTTCTGTTTATCTGGATTTGCGCGGTGAGTCTGGCGCTGTTGATTATCTGGTGGTCCATCCAGATGCAGTGGTGGCGTAACCTGCGCGATAAGCTACCCGCCGCGACCCGGGTTTTTAACTTGATGCTGGAGCGTATTCCGACGATTCCGGAAGCGCCCCCGGAGCCCGCACCCAAAGAACCTGAATTGCCACCTTCGCCCCAGGTCGGGGTGCGCCTCAGCATCCACCTGACCAATATGAGCCGCCTTTACCAACAATTAAATGCGGAAGGTTTTTCGCTGCTGCTGCGCCGTTTTGAGCAACAACTGCAGGATGTACTGACGCTCTATAACGGTCAGCGCCTGCTGCTGACCCAAGACGTACTGATTATTGATTTTATCGGTGAGTCCTATCACGACTGCAGCTTTAGGGCGTTGTGCAGTGCGCGTCTGCTGAGCAATCTCTGCGCCCGCGCACGCAGCCCGCGCTTGCAGATTTCGGCCAGCATTCAAGAAGTGGCAGCGCCGCTTCATCGCGGCACACAATCCCTGTTGCGCGACTTTGTTGCCCAGCACAATCATCCCCTGCAACCCGAACGCGGGGATATTCTTCTTTCGCCGCAGTTGCGCGAAGAAGATCTGTTGCAGCGCGCCGAAGTGGACGCAGGTGGCAAACTGTTGGATATCAAGCCGCCCTATAGCGAACTGCTCGCCAAACAGGAAGAGCGCTTAGCGGCACTGTAGCGCGCAATTCGCCGCACACACGCCGTCGTCTCCCGCGCTACCATCACGCCGGTTTGCGCAGCTCGCGCTTACCGGCTTGCAGCTGTTTGCATTCCAGTGATAAATGGTAAGCTCGCGCGCATCAACTTAGGGGTTTAATCATGCATATTCATATCCTCGGCATATGCGGCACCTTTATGGGTAGCCTCGCGCAACTGGCCAAAGCACTGGGGCATCGGGTGACCGGCAGTGATGCCAACGTCTACCCACCCATGAGCACTCAACTTGAACAAGCGGGTATCGAACTGGCGCAGGGATTTGATCCCGCTCATTTACAACCGACTCCGGATCTGGTGATCATCGGTAACGCCATGAGTCGCGGCAACCCGGCAGTGGAATATGTTCTGGCAGAGGGTATTCCCTACACCTCTGGCCCGCAGTGGCTGCACGATCATGTACTGCCCGGCAAATGGGTTCTGGCGGTGGCGGGCACCCACGGCAAAACCACAACCAGCAGTATGCTGGCGTGGATTCTCGAATACGCGGGCATGGCGCCCGGTTATTTGATCGGCGGCGTTACCAACAACTTTGCTACCTCCGCACGCTTGGGGGACACACCTTTTTTTGTGGTGGAAGCCGATGAGTACGACAGCGCATTTTTCGACAAGCGTTCCAAGTTTGTGCACTACAGCCCCCGCACAGTCATTCTGAACAATCTGGAATTCGATCACGCCGATATCTTTCCTGATCTCGCCGCCATCCAAAAACAATTTCATCATTTGCTGCGCACTGTGCCCAATAACGGCCTGGTGATTTCACCGGCCGATGATGCTGCCTTAAATGAAGTGCTGGCCCAGGGTTGTTGGACGCCGCAGCAAACCTTTGGGTTGAGTAGTTCCCCGGCACCCGCCGAATGGCAGGCCGAATTATTAGCCAATGACGGCTCTGCGTTTACCGTGCTGAATAACGGCGAAGTTGCGGGACAAGTGCATTGGCGACAAACCGGTCTGCACAATGTCAATAACGGTCTGGCGGCGATTATTGCCGCCCGCCACGTGGGTGTTACGGTCGAGGTCAGCACCGCAGCGCTGGCAGAGTTCGCAGGCGTCAAGCGCCGCATGGAATGTCTGGCAGATGTGCACAGCATTAAAGTCTATGACGATTTCGCCCATCATCCGACCGCTATTAAAACCACCCTCGCGGGCCTGCGCGCACAAGTGGGCAACGAAAAAATTATTGCGGTCATCGAACCGCGCTCTAACACCATGCGCATGGGTGTACACAAAGACGCCCTCAATCTCGCCTGTACTGATGCCGATGATGTGTTGTGGTATCAACCCGCCGAGGTCGATTGGGCAATGGACGAGGTTGTTAATCAAAGTCCGGTGCCCGCAAAATTACTCCGCACCATTGACGACGTGATTCACTGTTCACTGGCGCTGGCCGAAGCCAATACCCATATCGTGATTATGAGCAACGGCGGCTTTGGCGGCATCCATCAAAAAATGATTGATCAGTTGCGCCGCCACGCCTTATAAAAAATGCGCATTGCGCAATAACGCGAGCACCATCGGCTGTTAAAACAGCTCGGCAATTTATCGGGTGCTTGATCAACCGCTAACCGTACAAGGAGCTTCAGCATGGAATTTTCTCGCACTGTCACGCTTGCCATGACCGGCGCTTCCGGCGCGCAATACGGATTACGCTTGCTGCAATGCCTGCTCGCCGCTGACTGCCGCGTGTATCTGTTACTGTCCAGTGCTGCCGAAGTTGTCCTCCGCACCGAAACCGATCTGGATCTGCCTGACACCACAGACGCGCAACAAATCATGCTTGCGCGCCGCTATGGCGCCGCCGCTGATCAACTGCAACTCTTTGCCCGCGATGACTGGTTTTCACCCGTTGCGTCTGGCTCCAGCTCACCCGCTTCTATGGTGATTTGCCCAGCCAGCGGCGGCACGCTGTCCGCGGTTGCCCACGGCGCCAGCAATAATTTGATTGAGCGTGCTGCGGATGTAGCGCTCAAAGAACGTCGGCAATTAATTTTTGTGCCGCGCGAAGCACCTTACTCTGCTATCCACCTGGAGAACATGCTCAAACTGACTCAACTCGGCGCCGTTATTATTCCCGCCAGCCCCGGCTTTTATATGCAGCCGCGCACCGTTGAAGAGCTGATCGATTTTATTGTTGCGCGCATTCTCGATCAGCTCGGTATTGAGCAGGACCTCTTGCCGCGCTGGGGTGAGGATTAACGGATGACGACCCGGAAAGTTCGCATTGTTGAAGTGGGCCCACGCGATGGCTTGCAGAACGAACAACAAACCATCCCCGTGGCGACGAAAGTCCAGCTCATCAATCAGCTGACTGCAGCAGGATTGCGCTATATCGAAGCAGGCAGTTTTGTAAATCCAACCTGGGTGCCCCAGATGGCCGACAGCGCCGCCGTGTTTCAGGAAATTACGCGCCTGCCGGACGTCACCTATGCCGCATTGATCCCCAACCTGCGCGGTTTTGAGCAGGCGGTGGCGGCCAGGGCAGATGAAGTAGCGATCTTTGCGGCGGCGTCTGAAGTCTTTAGCCAAAAAAATATTAATTGTTCAATAGACGAGAGCCTGGCGCGCTTCGCGGCAGTGGCCGAGGCGGCGCGTGCGCAAAATATTGCTGTGCGCGGTTATATCTCCTGTGTTGCAGGTTGTCCTTATTCAGGCCGCGTTACTCCGGATACGGTGATCCATATTGCGCAGAGGTTACTGGCAATAGGCTGTTACGAAATTTCGTTGGGCGACACCATCGGCACCGGCACGGCGGGACAAATTAAACACTTGATTGAAGCCGTGAGTCGTGAAATATCGTGCGACAAACTCGCCGTGCATATGCACGACACTTATGGGCAAGCCCTCGCCAATGTCTATGCCGCGCTGGAGTCGGGTGTCAGTGTTATCGACAGCTCGGTTGCCGGGCTCGGCGGCTGCCCCTATGCGCCCGGAGCAGCAGGCAACCTGGCAACGGAAGACGTGGTTTATTTGCTTGACGGTCTGGGCGTTGAGCACGGGATCGACCTGGAAAAACTGGTCGCGGCGGGAAATAATATTTGTCAATTTCTGGGGCGGGAAAACAATTCAAAAGCCGCTCAAGCCATCACTCGCAGGAGGTTAGGCTAATGGCTGATGAGCTACTGTCTGCCAAGATAAATTTTGAAACCGCCAAAATTTCCTGGCGGGAATTACAGCGGTTTTTTGCCAGTGGCAATGCAATTGCCGTTGCTCCCACTCTGGATCTGACGCAAGTTGCAAGCGCCCTTGCTGAAGATGATGCACCGCAAGTAAAAACCTGGATGGCAGCCGGACTGATTGATACCGTCAAAGATCAGCAGGCGTTAAGCTGGTATGAAAATGATCAAGCCGTCTGGGCGGTAGTGATTAAACCCTGGGTGCTGGTACAGCCGGTGAATACTTAACAGCGCGTCCCCTTCACTCGTTACATATTGATCCAGCTGTTTAGCGCCCGCAGCTTAAAGCGGGTTTGTTTAAACCGCAAAATAATGCCATCCACAATAATTTCTTCGAGCAGCACGTCAGTGGCCACAGCATCCCCTGGATAATGCGCCCGACTATTGATCACCACACTGCTGCGCCCCGCTGCGACAGCTTCGCCGGTAAAGTTATGACGCACATAGTTGATGCTGGGAATCTGTTGACGAAGATTCCACGGCAGATCACCAATATCCGGCAGATCAATCAGGCTTGCATAATTTCTTACCTCCGCAAGGTTGACGGGCACCGGCGCATCTGACGTGGTGACTTTGGTCATGGCGGGTGCAGCTGGGGCGGGTGTTTGGTAAAGCTTGTCCACCGCTCTCTCATCCGCCTCTTCCTGATCGTGCGCGCTGGCATAAAGTGCCGCCAGATCGGCAACCGACGATGATGATGCAGACAATCGCTGCGCCGACTCTTGCTCCGTCTGAGCAGACAGCTGAGGCGCAATGGTCTTGTCTGGCATCGAAGCAGAGTGCATTGATTCAGAAACCACCGGAACAGAAGCCCGTGAGTCAGTCGTCGGTGAGTCAAAAGCAATTGCGTCAGGCGCGCTTGGAGAAACCAACGCGGGGGATTCGACGGCAAGCGATGGCACGGCCGTTTTATCAAGATTTGCTGCCGGCGCCCTGTCTCGCAGCACCGTATAAAAAGCCACGGAAAGAAAAATAAGTAGTCCGAGAAAAAACGCGGCGTAAATCAGCCCACGGTTTTTTCCGTGCGCGGTTTTGGTTACCGGAACTGGCTCATGCACCGTGTGTAAATCCGGTATAGGGGAAGTCTTATTACGCTCGCGCTCTGCACGATTGAGCGCCTCAAGGATCAACGACATAACTTTCCAGCTCGCTCCAGCTCGCTCTAATTTGGGTAAGACTGAATTTAACTTTTTTCTCTTTACTTAATTCTTTACTTAATTCTTTTCTCAGATCTTTCTCAGCTCTTTCTCAGCCATCTTCAGAGCTATTTATTACTAACTTTCTTTTAACCTTTTTTTACCTTTCTTTTTGCCTTGATTGTTATCCTTATTTTTACTTTCCTTGTGGCTTTATTTCTTCTTCTTTTTTACTTTGTTTTTTTAGTTCTTGTTTGCTTATTTTTTTCTAAAAATTTTTTCCTAATATCTGTTTTCCGAACATCTTTTTCTGACTTCTTTTTTCAAACATGGACTTTTCTCATTGATACTTCTTCTACACCTTCTGTGCTATTGCTAATGCGAGTCACCCGCTGACGTTGAATCAACGCCGATGGATGCTTCGTTGTCAGCCTCAATAGCAGCCAGCGTTTTATCCAAACCTAATACGTCATTTAGCTTGCGCAGCGTTTGCACACCGGCAATGCCGTCGGCGGTCAGATTTTGCTGTGCCTGGAAAATCTCAACACGGGTTTTGAGTGCGGCGTTATAGGTATCTCGGGTTAATGGCAACGGTTGTTGATCCAGTGTTGCAAACTGTCGGGCCAACCAAGCTACGGCGGGGCCACGATCTCCCTGGGTAATTGGACGAACAAATCCGGGCGGCCGTGTCCATAAATAAAATGTCGAGCCATTCCATAAGCCTGCCAACACCTCCCAAACCACATCGCGAGGTTGACCATCAATCAACACCTTGGCTTGGGTTTCATCCAAACCGATCAAGGTGGCGAAGGCCAATTTTTTATCAGCGCCTACCAAGCCGAGCACCGCTGGCCGATTAAGTGCTTTTAAATCGTCCCAGGTGGTTAATTGCACTTGCTCACACGCGTAAATTCCATTGCTGGCACAAACATCAGTGGCGTCACCGACGGCGAGATAGGCAAACAAAGTCGCTTGGGCACGGGCCAAATCTCGCTCCCAGGTGACAACAGGTTGTTCTAATAAGACAGGTTCCGTTAACGCGGCATTGACGCGATTTTCGAGCGCACGATCATCGTTGCTGTTGTTGTCAAGAATACTGTGGGTGTTGCTTATCGGCGCAGCAATGGCTGCCTCGGGTACAGATTGTGTCAGATAGCGCAAATAAATGGTGCTGGCCAACAGGACGATTAACCCACCCGTCAGGGCCATCCACCAATTCGACGGCGGAAATTTGGGGCTAGTCTTGGAAGCCGCTTTTCCAGCCACCTCCTCCACTGCCTGCTGAAAAATTGCACGATCAACGACACGTTGGTTTTTGCCATAAGCGCCCAGCAGCAACCGCTCACACAAAATATTAATCAGCCGCGGCACACCGCCGCTGAATTCGTGAATGCGCTTAACGATGTCCGGCAGAAATGGATCGGGTTGTGTATTGAACCCGGCTACCGCCAAGCGATGGGCAATGTAGGCACGAGTGTCTTCCGGCGATAATGCGTCAAGATGAAAGCGGGCGGTGATCCGTTGCGACAACTGGCGCAGCGACGGTCGCGCCAGCAACTCGTTTAATTCCGGCTGACCTACCAAAATAATCTGTAATAATTTTTCAGTCGTGGTCTCAAGATTAGTAAGTAAGCGAACTTGTTCCAGCACGGCTGGGGCCAATAGCTGCGCTTCGTCAATCAGCAATACAGTTTTGCGCCCTTGCTCATGACGGCGCAAAAGGTATTGATGTAAACCATTGACCAAGTCATTGGTGGTCGCCGTCGCAGCGTTGTAGGTGACCCCTAATTCGTCGCAGATAATTGTCAACAATTCCGGCGCCGAAGCCATAGGATTCATCACTATTGCGATGTCGGTGGCGTCGGGCAGCTGCTCGAGCAGGCAGCGGATAATCGTCGTTTTACCGGTGCCCACCTCTCCTGTTAACAACACAAATCCGCCCACGCGAATGCCGTAGACCAGGTGTGCGAGTGCTTCGCGGTGATGCTCGCTCATGTAGAGATAGCGCGGATTAACGGCGATCGAAAATGCTTGCTCGTTAAGTCCAAAAAAATTCTGATACATAGTATTTCAGCAAGGTGACTGAGCTAAATATTCGGGTCGGGCATTCAGGGTTATTGGTCAGCAACGCCATGGCACAGTGGCAGTGCGCGCCTGCTCTTGCACATGGAATGCACAAGAGGCACCGACCAAGGTGTGCTGCCGCTATCGTCTTTTATGGTGAACTTCCCAATTCTCTAATTTCTTGCGATCGCTCTTGCGCAACAAAACATAGGTTGCACCACCGGCGCCATGGCGTGGCTGGGCCGAATGAAACGCGAGTATTTCCGCGAACTGGGGCAGCCAATGTGCGATACAACTTTTCAACAGCGCGGGGTGTTCACGCCCCTCGCCTTTCCCGTGAGTAATCAAGGTACAACGCACATCGTGGGCCATGCAGTCGCGCACAAATTGAAACACCGCCGCACGTGCCTGCTCGACCGTCATCTGATGCAAGTCGAGCCGCGCATCCACCGGGTATTTACCCAACCGCAAGTTGCGGTAAACGCCATCTTGCACGCCGTCACGCTTGAACGCCAGAATCGCATGCGGATCTACCGGTTCAATGTACTCCCCCGACAGAAAATTTTGCTTCGCTTTTATCTCTGCCACCGCTGCGGCGCGCCGCTGAGTGGTATTGAGATTATCCGGGGGCGCCGCCAAGGCTACCTTGTCGCTTGGTTTAATGGGTTTAACATCCCGCATCGCATCGAGAAATGAGTTATTTTTCTCGTCGTTCATGGTCTTCATTTACCTCAAAAAAATCGGCTGATTGAGGGAACATTTATTCCTTTTCCGTGATCCACATCGAAGTTGGCGGCTTGTTTCAAACCATCATGCCCGACATAATCCGTTCAATCACGCAGATTTGCCTCACCCGTCTGCAATACCATCGGGAAGTTTATGCCGAGCAATTTTACGATCGCACTCACCACACTGTTACTGATATTACTGGTCGCTTTTCTGTGGGCCCTTATCGCATTTGCCGGCGGCAATAGCATTCCTCTCCCTGAAGTGGATGCCCACCTGGCGCTGCGCAATCTGTTTTTTTGTATGACCACCTTCACGCTCTTGTATGTGACGTCACAGTTACCGGTGCGCCGCCCGATAGTGGTCAAACTCATGGTCGGTTTTGCGCTGATATTTTTTGGCGCATTGCAGGAGCTGCTGGGCAATCTCGTCTACAACAATTGGTTGCTCGTGCGCTGGCTGGAAATTGTCGCACTTCCAGGGGGCATCGCCGCTGCCACCCTAGGCTTGTACGAGCTGGGTAAAGCTTACCAGCTGAATCGTTTGCTACTTGGCAGTTATCGCAAAATTGAACACAGTCTCGCCACCGTTGATCAATTAACCCAGCTTCACAACCGCCGCTATTTCTTTGCCACCTGCATGGAGCTGATGAGCCGGCTCCAAGCCGAGCACAAGCCGCCGATTGTTATCTGTTTCCGGATCCGCAACCTGCACCATGTCAATCACACGCAGGGTTACCAGGCGGGTGACTCGATGTTGATGCAAACCGCACGCTTATTACTTCGCCATATCCGCAGCGGCGATATCGCCGCACGCCTGAGCGGCAGGCGCTATGCCATATTTCTCGCGGATACTACCCTGACGGAAGCACAAGACATAGTGCAACGATTTTTGAATCACGTCGAACATGTGGTGCTCAATAACGGCGAGGGGAAGGAAACGGTGGTTACGGTTGAGCTGGATCATGCCACTTGCTGTGCGCAGCCCGGCGAAACCTTTGAGGATTTATTGCGCCGTGCCAAAGAGGCCACGGCGCACACCCCTCATCTTAGCGATTTTTACGCGCCGCAATAAGGTCATCCACCACGGCGGGGTCGGCAAGGGTCGATGTGTCACCCAGGGAATCAATTTCGTTGGCGGCTATCTTGCGTAAAATCCGCCGCATGATTTTACCCGAGCGGGTTTTCGGCAGGGCGGGCGCCCATTGAATGACATCGGGCCGCGCAATGGCACCAATTTCTTTGACGCAGATATCGAGCAGCTCTTTGAGCAGGGCTTCATCGGGCTGCACACCGTTCATCGGAGTGACGTAGGCATAAATCCCCTGCCCTTTAATGTCATGGGGATAACCCACTACCGCCGCTTCCGCGACTGCCTTATGTAACACCAGCGCACTTTCGATCTCGGCGGTACCCATGCGGTGGCCAGAGACGTTGAGCACGTCATCCACCCGACCCGTAATCCAGTAGTAGCCGTCGGCATCACGGCGGGCACCGTCGCCCGTAAAGTAATAGCCCGGATAGGTGCTGTAATAGGTATCAATGCACCGCTGATGATCGCCATAGACACTGCGGATCTGCGCTGGCCAAGCCGCTTTGATGCACAAATTTCCTTCGCCGGGGCCTTCGATTTCCTTCCCATCGTTATCGAGCAAGACCGGCTGGATGCCAAAAAACGGCAGCGTTGCTGAACCCGGCTTCAACTCAACGGCGCCGGGGAAAGGTGCCAGCATATGCGCGCCGGTTTCGGTTTGCCACCAGGTATCAACGATGGGACAGCGGCTTTCGCCCACCACCCGGTAGTACCATTCCCAGGCTTCCGGATTAATAGGTTCACCTACCGTACCCAGCAGTTTGAGACTCGCGCGCGAAGTTTTTTCGACCCATTCATTGCCCAGCCCCATCAGTGCTCGCAGGGCAGTCGGTGCGGTGTAGAAAATATTTACGCCGTGCTTATCGATAACCTGCCAAAAGCGTGACGCGTCAGGATAGGTAGGCACTCCCTCAAAAACCAGACTGGTCGCGCCGTTGGCTAATGGGCCGTAAACGATATAGCTGTGGCCGGTAATCCAGCCCACATCCGCCGTGCACCAGTAAACATCCCCTTCCTGATAATCAAAGATATATTTGTGGCTCATGGCGCTTTGCAACAAGTACCCGGCAGTGGTGTGCAGCACTCCCTTCGGTTTACCGGTAGAGCCGGAGGTGTAGAGAATAAACAGCGGATGCTCCGAGTCGACATATTCAGGCTCACAGGTATCACTCTGGCTATCGACTAAATCGTGATACCAGATATCGCGACCTTCGATCCACTCAATATCAGCGGCGGTGCGGCGCACCACCAAGCAGGTGTGAACCTCGGGGCAGTGTGCCAGGGCTTGATCCGCATTGCTTTTCAGCGGAATCTGTTTGCCTCCACGCATCCCTTCATCGGCAGTGATCAGCACCTTAGCGCCTGAGTCGAGCAGGCGATCTTTGAGTGCCTCAGGGGAAAATCCCCCGAACACCACCGAATGCACCGCACCGATGCGCGCGCAGGCCAACATCGCATAACAGGTTTCGGGAATCATCGGCATGTAAATACAAACCCGGTCACCTTTCGCGACGCCTCGGGCGCGCAGGGCGTTGGCCAGCCGGCACACCTGGCGATGCAATTCAGCGTACGTGATCGACTGGTCTTCGGCGGGGTCATCACCCTCCCAAATAAAGGCGGGTTGATCGGCACGGGTACTGAGATGACGGTCGATGCAGTTTACGCTGACGTTCAGTTTGCCATCCAAAAACCAGGCAACTTCACCTTTATATAAATCGCTTTTGCTGACCTGGGACCAGGGCTGCTGCCAGGTCAGGAACTGGCGCGCCTGCTCTGCCCAAAACGCATCGGGCTGCGTGATCGAGGTTTGATACATGACCCGATAGCTTTCCGGATCAATGGCGGCTTGCTTGAAACTATCTGGCACAGGGTACCGATGAACTTCTGGCACGGCGACGTTCTCCTGTTGTTATTGTTGGTTACAGTGGGTAGACAGCGCGTGCCTACCATCAGGTCTTGAAGGTTCGAATCAAGCGTAACGAAGCGACTTCGCCGGCTCGTGGACAAGTGCTTTAGCCTAGCAGCGCGCCGCGTCAACCACAACGACGAGCGGGGCTCTATCGCCCAATAATGCAATGACAAATTTGTGTGCCAGCTCGCTGTGCCTGTCCTCGTTTACGTAGAGAATCAACTGTTAACGCTAACATTCTAAAAACAGCTTATGGCTCTTGACCCGCACTCCACAGCACGGGCGGAGAGGCAGGATATAGGAAATCAGCTTTTCTGATGAGGAAGCCATCGTGAATAAATTGACGGTCTATGTTTGTTTTATACTTTTCGCGCTTACCGGCTGCGGCGGCAGTGGCACCGAAGACAATGACCAACCCCATACGTCACCCCCGTCCTCTTCAGCGCCAAGCTCGGTCAGCTCCAGCTCGACACCCGCCAGTACCAGCAGTAGCTCGAGCAATGTCAGCAGCGCAAGCTCAAACTCCAGCAGCTTTAGCTCAAGTGTCATAAGCAGTTCCAGCAGCTTGGTAACGAGTACCAGCAGCTCGATATCCAGCTCAATGTCCAGTTCAAGCGTGCCCCTTTCAAGCGCCAGTGCGAGCAGTGCCACAAGCGAGAGTAGTGTCACAAGCGAGAGCAGCGCGTCCAGCCAGGACAGCAGCTCCAGTGAGTCCAGTAGCGAGGAGTCCGAACTACCACTCCCGCACATTCAAAAAATCACGCTGATGGCCTACAGCACTGCGGGAGACGCCAGAG
>CAYTQQ010000009.1:0-31505 GCA_964440135.1 uncultured Cellvibrionaceae bacterium
ATCCGCAAGATGCTGGTGGCGATGGTCGATGATGTGCGCGTGGCGCTGATTAAGCTGGCCGAGCGAACCTGTGCGATCCGTTGGGTTAAGACGGCGGGTTCCGCCCGCCGCCGTCAGGTGGCGCGCGAGGTGGCGGATATTTATGCGCCTTTGGCTCACCGTCTCGGGATTGGCCATATCAAATGGGAGCTTGAAGATCTTTCATTCCGGTATCTGGAGCCCGAGGAATACAAGCGCATTGCCCAGCTGCTCGACGAGCGCCGTCTGGCCCGGCAGGAATATATCGACAATATGCTGGCGCTGTTGCGCAGCGAGCTGATGGCTGCCGGTATTGACGGAGACGTCACAGGGCGCGCCAAACACATCTACAGCATCTGGCGCAAAATGAAGCGCAAGGGCATCGAATTTTCGCAGGTCTACGATATTCGGGCTGTGCGGGTACTGGTGCCCAGTGTGCGCGACTGTTACACCGTGCTCGGCATTGTCCACAGCCTGTGGCGCAACATTCCCCATGAATTTGACGATTACATCGCCTCGCCCAAGGAAAACGGTTATCGCTCCTTGCATACCGCTGTGCTCGGGCCGGAAAACAAAGTGATGGAAATCCAGATTCGCACCCACGATATGCATGAGGAGTCCGAGCTGGGCGTCTGCGCGCACTGGCGCTATAAAGGCACGGATAAAGATGGGGTGCAGGACAGTTACGAACAAAAAATTTCCTGGCTGAGGCAGGTGCTGGAGTGGCATGAAGAACTGGGTACCGATGGGGTGCCGCTTGCCGAAGACCTGCGCAGCGTCAATCAGGATCGCATCTACGTATTTACGCCCGATGGCCATGTGGTCGACCTGCCACGCGGCGCTACGCCGCTGGATTTTGCCTACCGTATCCATACCGATATCGGCCACCAATGTCGCGGAGCCAAGGTCAACAACCGGATGGTGCCGCTGAACTATCACCTCAATAATGCCGACCAGGTAGAAATTCTTACCGGCAAACGCGAAGCCCCAAGCCGCGACTGGTTAACCCCGGCGCTGGGCTATGTCAGCACTGCCCGGGCGCGGGCCAAGATTCAGCATTGGTTTAAGCGGCAGGCGCGCGACCAGAATATTACCGAAGGCCAGGTATTGCTTGAGCGCGAGATCAAACGCTTGGCGCTGGTCGAGTTGGATCTGCCGGGACTGGCGAAAAAGTTGCGCTATAACACGCTTGAAGATCTTTACGCTGCTGTGGGCGCTTCGGATATCGGTGTTGGCCAAGTACTCAATGCCGCCCAGAAGCTGCTGGATGAAGCGCATCCACAGCAGGCGCAGATTCCGTTTAAAGCCAAATCCCCGAAAAAGAAAAAGGATTCCGATTTCTATATCGAAGGTGTGGGCAATTTGCTGACTCAAATAGCCAGCTGCTGTAACCCGGTGCCCGGCGATGCGATTACCGGGTACATCACCCTGGGGCGCGGCGTATCGATTCACCGACAGGATTGCACCAATCTTTTGCAGCTGCAGACCGACGAGCCCGAACGCATTATCAAGGTGGAGTGGGGCCATGCGCCGCAGAGTTCTTACTCGGTCGATATCGTGATCGAAGCCTACGATCGGCAGGGGTTACTGAGTGACATTACTACCTTGCTGGATAGCGAGCGGATTAACATCAGTGCGATGCAGACCCTGTCAGATAAGCGGAAAAATACCGTCGATATGTTGTTTTCTATTGAAATTCGCGGCTTTGATGAACTGAGTCGCATCCTCAACCGCCTTAATCAATTGCCCAACGTGGCCGTGGCACGACGCAAACATTGAGTGAATTGAAGCAATTTATGGCAGAGCAAACCTACACCATTGATGACTTGCTGTATCTCATGACCCGGTTGCGCGATCCGCACACCGGGTGTCCGTGGGATATTCAGCAGACCTACGCCAGTATCGCGCCGTCAACCATTGAAGAAGCTTACGAAGTGGTCGACGCCATTGAGAAACAGGACTTCGCTCACTTGAAAGAAGAGCTGGGCGATTTATTGTTTCAGGTGATTTTTTACAGTGAGCTGGGGCGTGAGGAGGGGCGGTTCGAATTTGCGGAGGTAGTGTCTGGACTGGTCGCCAAACTGGTGCGGCGCCATCCGCACGTATTTCCCGACGGCAGTTTGCGGAGTCAGATTGAGCACCGGGACATGCTACCCGGTGATGTTAAAGCGCGGTGGGAAGCGATTAAGCAACAGGAGCGGGAACAAAAAGGTCAACGCGGCATTCTGGCAGACGTACCGCTTAACTTGCCTGCGTTGACCCGTGCGACCAAGTTGCAAAAACGCGCTGCCAGCGTCGGCTTTGACTGGGATGACGTCCACGGTCCTATCGCCAAAGTGCGCGAAGAACTGGCAGAAGTAGAGGCCGCCTTGGCGGCGCAGGATGAGGCTGCGGTAGCGGAAGAATTAGGCGATCTGTTATTTGCCGTGGTCAATATTACCCGCTACCTGAAACTCGATGCCGAAACCGTGCTGCGCGCGGCGAATAAAAAATTTGAACAACGTTTTCACTATCTGGAAGCAAACAGCCCGACACCCGTGGCCGATACCACCATGGAAGTGCTAAATGCATTATGGGAGGAGGCCAAGCAAGCCCCTAAGGTTTAGCCCATCTTTGCAGGCCTTATAAAATCAGGTCTGTCACCCAACCTGCTCGGATTCTCTGCCCGAACCTGCTCTTCCTCGGTAACTCATAAAGACGACTGCCCCGGAATAACCACGCCCCCTGGCTGCCCGCGCGGCAGCCTGGGCATTCAAGCCAGCACCCGGGGGTTATCTAGCGCGCCAGCAAAAAGCCGCTATGCTATGGAAGAGGCCCTGGATAGCCTGTATAACAACCTTTCTCAAAGTGATGCCAGGGTTTGGCTCCAAGAGCGATTACGTCTTATAAAAATTATTCGAGAGGTAGTTGTGGAACGGCGTGAAACAAGACCGGGGTATGTGGAGTCCAGTCAGCAGGCCATCAAAATTCACATCTCTAAATTACAAATCGGCATGTACGTTTCCAAGCTGGATCGCGACTGGCTGGAAACGCCGTTCCTGATGCAGGGCTTCATTATCGAAAGCCTTGACGACATCGATTTGGTTGCCGAATACAGCGAATACGTCTGGATCGATGCCGTGCAGGAGGCTTGGGTCCCTGCCGAAGAGCGCGCCGTCAACCCATCCCAGAGCCGCCCAAAAGCGGTTTATATCAATAAAGTATCTGCCCAGGCCGAGCGCGAAGCCATTCAAGGTGTTTATCGCGAAGCGCGGCGCCTTACAAAAAGTATGCTGGAAGACATTCGCCTCGGCGGGGTGATCAATACTACCCATGCCAAGGAAACCGTGAAGGATTGTGTCCACAGTATTTTGCGCAATCCCGACGCGCTCTTGTGGATGTCAAAAATGCGTAACGAGGACGAGTACACATCGGAGCATTGCCTCAACGTTTGTATCCTCGCTGTGGCTTTTGGCAGACATCTCGGAATGAGCGAGACCGAGCTGGAAAAGCTGGGGCTATGTGGGTTATTGCACGACGTTGGCAAGATGCGGATTCCACCGGCAATCCTCAACAAAAGCGCACCGCTCACTGAAAAAGAATTCAATATGATCAAGGCCCATACGGTTCATGGGCGCAACCTGCTGATGTCGTCCCCCGGCGTGTACCACGGCGCTATTGATGTGGCTTACAGCCATCACGAGCGTATCGATGGAGCCGGTTATCCGCGCAAGCTAGCGGCTTCTGGTATCTCCGAATTTTCCCGCATTATTGCCATTGTCGATGCCTACGACGCAATGACAGCCGATCGCTGCTACTCGCGTGCTATTTCCTCAACCGAAGCGTTGAAAATTATTTTTAAAGCGCGCGGTCAGCAATTTGATGATCGACTTACTTTAGAGTTTTTACGTTGTATTGGACTTTATCCGCCGGGCAGCATTGTGGAGTTGGTAAACGGCATGGTGGGGATTGTGATGGAAACCAACAAGCGTTATCGTCACCTGCCTAAAATTCTGGTGGTGCACCATATTCATCAGCCGTTGAAAAAAGAATTGGTATTAAGCCTGGCCGAGATCGAACAGGGTACCTTGGGTAAAGAGCATTTAATCGCCCGCGCGTTAAGTGATGGGAGTTACGGTATCCGCCTGAGGGATTACAAAGAAAAGGGATTGATGTTTCAGCCCTAGCTGTGTCAGGTTGGTAAAGTTTTTTGCTGAATATTTTTATTGAGGTCGAGCCTTGCGTACGCCACTGATTACCCGACAGGGTTATGACGAATTAAAACGGGAGCTGGATGAACTGTGGCGGGTGGAGCGCCCCGAAGTAACAAAAAAAGTGTCCTGGGCGGCGAGCCTCGGGGATCGCAGTGAAAACGCGGATTATCAATACAACAAAAAGCGCTTGCGCGAAATTGATCGACGGGTGCGCTACCTGCGCAAAAGTCTGGAAAATTTAAAAGTGGTGGACCATCATCCCGAGCAACAGGGCAAAGTGTTCTTTGGCGCCTGGGTAGAGGTGGAAAACGAGGCTGAAGACAAGCTCAAGTTTCGCATTGTCGGTTATGACGAAATTTTTAATCGCAAGGATTATATTTCGATTGACTCACCCATGGCGCGCGCACTGTTGAAAAAGGAAGTTGATGATGAGGCCGTTGTCACTACCGAAGCAGGGACGGTGACCTGGTACATCAACTCCATCGAATACGAGCGCAATTAACCAGTTGGCTTGGTGCAGCGCCTTCAAGTTGTCGTGCCTTCAGCTACCCGATATTAACGCCGATACTAACAGCCGGCACCAACAGCCGCTCTGATAGCCCGGCGAAGTGCCGGGCATTAACCCCCGCTGTTAATCTCCACGGGTTCGATTTTCTCCGCTAGCGCAAACCCTAATACCTTGCTGTAAAAAAACAATTCGGCTTCGATAGCACGCTCGATGTTTTCTTTTTGGCGAAAGCCGTGGGCTTCATTGGCAAAGGTCACGTAGGCATTTGCTATGCCTTTCTCCGTCAGGGAGTTAACCATTGCCTCGGCCTGATTCGGCGGTACTACTTTATCCTCCAATCCCTGCAAAAAAATCACCGGACAATTTAATTTCTCGATATTGAATAAGGGTGAACGGGCGCGATAGATAGCCGCTTGCTCCGGGTATTTTCCGACCAGACTATCCAGATAGCGCGATTCAAATTTATGGGTGTCGCGCGCAAGGGTTTCCAGATCGCCAATACCGTAGAGGCTTGCGCCCACGGCAAAACGGTCACTGAACGTCAGTGCTGCCAGCACCGTATAACCGCCGGCACTGCTGCCACGAATGGCAATTTTTTCCGGATCGGCCCAGCCCTGGCTAATGGCAAATTCCGCAGCACTGACCACATCAACGACATCGGTAAGGCCCCAATTATTTTTTAAGCGATCACGGTATTGTCGTCCGTAGCCGGTACTGCCCCGGTAATTAACATCGAGTACCGCAAAGCCACGGCTGGTCCAGAATTGGGTTTTTATATTGAGCGATGATTCAGTGGCGCCGGTTGGGCCGCCATGACAAATAATCAGCAGCGGGGGGCGCTCGTCGGTGGGGCCGCTATAGTCGGGATTGCACGGTGGATAGTAAAACCCATGGGCTGTTTCGCCATCGGTCGTAGCAAAACTAACGGCTTGGGGATGTGAGAGATACGCCGTGGGCAATTGTTCCTGGGCCGAAAACGCCAGTGGCGTCAATTCACCGCTGGCATGTTCATAATGGAAAAGAGCTGTGCTACTGACGGCATTACCGCCAAGGAGCAAAGCTTTTCCCTGGTGGCCGGCGAGGCCGGAAATATCCGTCAGGCCACTGTCGAGCGGAGTAAAAGTGCGGCTGTGCCAATGCAGATGCGCGAGTTGCCATTGGCCATTTTGGCTGTAGCAGCAAAGGATATTGTCGCTGTCTAAAAAGCCGTAAGTCGACATGCCAAACACCCATTGGGGGGTGGCAAATTCTGCCGGCAGCGCGCACAGAGGTTCGCTGCGCTGACGGGTTTTGCACCAGTGATACAGGTTCCACCAGTTGGTGCGATCCGACACAAAAAATAATTCGCCCTCCGGTGACCACTGCGGCTGGAAAATAGATTCCTCAGGCCCGCCCGCGACTAGCTCGGCGGGCTCAAGGGTGCCAGCCGGTGTGAAAGCGGCAATAAAACATTCGGTACCGTCCCACGGCATTTGCGGGTGGTGCCAGCATAACCAGGATAAATATTTTCCGTCCGGACTCACGCGTGGAGAACTGTAAAAGTCCGCGCCGGAAACCAACACCTGAACCTCGTGAGAGCCGTCCAGAGTCAGCGCCACAATTTCGCACCGCGGCTCGGCGTGCGCGGCAGAATGGTCTTCACGAACGCAAATCAATCGTTGCCGCTCGGCATCAAAACTGAAGTCTGCGTAGCGATAATTCCCCTCGGGAGTTAGCGGCTCAAGGCGTTCTTCTGCCGCTAATCGATACACCCGCTGGTCGTGATCCAAGACCATGAATACCTGCCCAGCGGTCGCCAGATAAGCACCACCGCCATATTCGTTGGCGCGCGTACGTACACTATAAGGAGGTGCCAGCAGATCGCGCCGGACACCCGCAGCGGTTTGCCTGACGAGTGCTGTACGGCCCTTTTCGGCGGGTCGCGCTTCGAGCCAATAAATCGTGTCACCATCGAAACTGGGCTCGCTGAGGCGTACCGTTTGAGCGGTTAAATGGCTGGCAGAAATCGGTGAGCGCCAGCTGCCGTAGCGGGCGCCAGGTGTTTGCGTATCCATAAAAAATCCACCGGACAACATGTCGTAACCATGCGAAATGTGTCGTAACCATACGAAATGTGTCGTAACACCGCGAAAGTGTCGTAACAACACAAAAGTAAGAGTCTGTCAGCTGCACAGGACAAACCTGGAGTAGTCCGCATTGTGCCCGCCCGCAAGCGCGAGTAGCAAGCCGCGCCGAGCGGCTTAGGTTGCGGCTCAGGCTGGGGCTTAGACTGAGGCTCAGGCTGAGGCTCAGACCGAGGCTTAGGGGCCGTAGTTTTTATTGTGCGGCGATTGCGGTTTAATGGCGCGATCGGTTGGTTGGATAGCGTTATGAAATTTTCCCCGGCTGCTCTGGCAGCAGTTTTACCAAAAGACGAAGCGGTCAAACGCCTGTGGGTGGGTTTGAGTGGCGGCCTGGATTCGATGGTGTTGCTGCATGCACTGGTAGCGTTACGGCAGACGCTACCGGTCATGGCCTTGCACGTTAATCATCAGATATCGCCTCACGCCAAAGCCTGGGAGGTCCATTGTGCGGCTTTCTGTAAGGCTTTCCAGATTCCTTTTTTTACCGAAGCGGTGGTGGTGAAGCCGCAGGGCCGTGGGCTTGAGGATGCCGCCCGGGTGGCGCGTTACCAGGTTTATGAAGGTCACCTGCAACAAGGTGATCTTCTGCTGACTGCCCACCATGCGGATGATCAAACGGAAACCTTGCTGCTGCGCCTATTGCGTGGCGCCGGCCCGCGCGGATTGGCGGCGATGAGCCGCAGCCGTCCCTTGGCCAAGGGCCATATTTTTCGTCCGCTGTTAGATTTTACGCGCGCCGACCTTGAAGCTTATGCCCAGGCCCATCAGCTGCACTGGGTAGAAGATGAGAGCAACCGGGATGTGCACTATGACCGCAATTTTCTGCGGCATGAAATCATTCCCCCGTTGCAGGAGCGCTGGCCACAGTTACAGCAATACGTGCAACGCACAGCAGATCTGTGCGCGGACAACGAAGTGCTGCTAACGGAGGTGGCCGCCGAAGACCTAGCCCGGCTTGATGTACGTGCTGAACGTGTGGGGCAAAGCCTCGATCTCACCGCGCTACAGCAATGGTCGCCAGCCCGGCGCCACAACCTGTTGCGTTACTGGTTGCGCACTGAGCAGTTTGAGGTGCCGGAACGGGTACACCTGAGCCAATTTGAGCAGCAACTGGTGACGGGCCGTGAAGATTCCGAAGCAAGGATTCATTGGGGTAATCTGGTGTTGCGGCGTTATCGCGGACGGCTATACGTCGAGCCGCACGGCGCTGTGGGTACTTCTGCCCTGACGTATCAGCCCTTTATGCTAGGTGCTGATTCTTCTGTGGTGAAACTGTCCAGTGGCGGGGCGTTGCAGTTCGAGTATGTGCAGCAGGCCTCCGGGAGTGACTGCCTGCGTGCAGATCTGCAGGATTTATCGGTGCGTGCCCGCACAGGCGGCGAGCGCTGTCAGCCGGAGGGGCGAGCCCACTCTCAAACGCTTAAAAAGTTGTTGCAGGAATATGCGCTGGAGCCCTGGTGGCGCGACCAATTACCGCTGGTGTACGCGGGGGAGCAATTGGTCGCTGTGGGCGATTTGTGGGTGTGTAAAGGGTTTGCGGCCAGCCCCGGGCAACCCGGTTATCGCTTGCGCTGGCAGTTGCAATCCGTTGCTGACGGCGCCCATCCCTGGACCCGTGGTTAATTTTCTTCGACGTTCTCTGCTTCAGCGATTTCTTCTGCAACCGGATTAAACTGCGCATCCATCCAGTCAATCCGCTGCTGCAGCCAGTCTTTCATCGCATCTATCTCGCCTTGGTATGAGCCGGTAACGACCCGGTTCGGCCAGACATAAATATTAAGTATGTCCCAGAGCTCAAAGTTTTGTTGCTGCACATGGCTGAGCCAGAGTGCACGGTTATCGATACGGTTCATCAGGTCGTCGAGAATGCCCGCTGTTTTCATGTGGTTCCAGCGATCGGTGACCTGTTGCGCAAAATGAGGATCTTCGAACATCCGGAGATACCATTCGGCGGTACGCACATGCCAGCCGTGGGGATCATCCGCACCGTCGTAATCGACGTTGCCCAGCGCCAGGTCAAAATCCCATAAGGGTCCAAAAAACATTTTGTCATTGCGCTTTTTATACAGGAAAGTGCTCAGGCGTAGGTTGCCGTCCACGTTCTTGATCAGCTCATTGATCAGGTAATAACTGATCGCAGAGTCAACATCGATATAGGCCGCATAACCGGTTTGCGGGTCAGTAAAGTCGTCTGCAAAAATAGCTGCTTCGGTCTGCTCCAGATAACCCTCAAGATAATTTCGCTGAGCGGTCCATTCGGGCTCCAGCAGTGTTTCCGGATCTTTTACACAGAAAACCATCCGGGTCCGGCTCGAGGGAATGCAAAAATCCTCGCCGTAACGTTCGTCTACTTCCAGAAAATAACCGCCGGTAATGGTTTCGGAATCGGTGTCTTCAACGTCCAGTTCAGGAATGTTGACTCGGTTCTTACCGACCCGCACGTGCTCGGTTAACTGATAAACACCTTGGTACTCGCCATTCAGATGAAGCTCGATATGGGTGGAGCGGGGTGTGTACTCCATACCCAGGGCTTCGCCCAGAAAAAAAGTAACGTCGTTGCGGATCAGGGTTTTATCGGCGTAGTTGGCCAGTAATACCCAGTGGCGATTAGCGGGCATACCGAGCAGAGAAGTACTTTTGGTCAATTTCAGGCGGTAAGGCTTTTTGGGCATGCCCCAGGTGGAATTGCCTCGGCCTTTAATCTCCGTCGTGCCTTCCACACTGCCAAACATTTCATCCTCAAGGACAAAGTCAGCGTCGAGATAATCGTCTTTGGTGGTAACTGCTTCTCGGCCTTCGGTAACGATGCTCAATCTAGGGAGTTGCGCCGCTACGCCGTCGGGCAGTTCTGGTTTTTGATTAGCGCTGCTGTCCGAAGAAGAGCTTGCACTGGACACTTGGCTGGAGCTGGATGATGAGGAATGCTTTGGGGGGGAGGATCTGCTGTCGGAGCCACAGGCCTGTAGCCCGAACACAATAACTGCAAGCAGAGTTAAAAGGCGTAACTTCATAATGAGTCCTTCTTTATGTCTTCTTTATATCTAGCGAACTGTCACTTTCAATGTGGCGCGAACCCTAACATATTGGCGCCCCCAGCCCAACCCCGGATACTGTGTGCGACAACGACATGAGAGGAGCAGAATCCTGCTCTCTCCGCGCAAAGAGCCCGGCGGAAGTCAGTCAGGGGAGATATCTCTCACTCTTCCCCAGCTTTTCATTGAGGCTATTCCTGCTTTCTGCTACTCTGGCGCCCCGTCTTAAAAGGTAAATATTCGCCTCCGTGAGAGCGCTGTATTCGATATTTACTTCCCCAGATTGCGCTCGATCCAATTCAACGCAACATATTTAGGCTTTACATGACCCGATATATATTCGTTACCGGCGGTGTTGTTTCTTCCTTGGGTAAAGGCATCGCTTCGGCGTCCCTGGCCGCAATCCTGGAGTCGCGCGGCCTTAAAGTGACCATTATGAAGTTGGATCCATATATTAATGTGGATCCTGGCACCATGAGCCCTTTCCAGCACGGTGAGGTTTTTGTTACCGAAGACGGTGCCGAAACTGACCTGGACCTGGGCCATTACGAGCGGTTTATCCGCACCAAAATGACCCGGCGCAATAATTTCACCACCGGGCGCGTGTATGAAACCGTGTTGCGCAAAGAGCGTCGCGGTGACTACCTCGGCGGCACCGTGCAGGTGATTCCGCATATCACTGATGAAATTAAACGCCGGATTCTTGAAGGCGGACGCGATGTCGATGTGGCGCTGGTCGAAATTGGCGGTACCGTGGGCGACATTGAATCACAGCCATTCCTCGAAGCCGTACGCCAATTAAAAGTTGAGCGGGGCTCTCAGCATTCGCTGTTAATTCACCTGACACTGGTGCCTTACATCACCACTGCCGGGGAAACCAAAACCAAGCCAACCCAGCATTCGGTTAAAGAATTGCGTTCCATTGGCCTGCAGCCAGACGTGCTGATTTGTCGTTCGGAAAAATTAGTCGACGAAGATTCGCGCCGCAAAATTGCTCTTTTTACCAATGTTGCCGAGCGCGCCGTAGTACCGCTGCCCGATGCCAATACCATTTATGCCATTCCACGCCTCTTGAATGAGTTTGGTCTTGATCAGATCGTGATCGATCAGTTTGGTCTTGAGTGCCCGCCTGCCGACTTAAGTGAATGGGATAGGGTAGTAGACGGTAAGCTCAATCCGGAACACAGCGTCACTATCGCTATGGTCGGTAAATATATGGATCTGCTGGATGCCTATAAATCGCTGACAGAATCGCTCAATCATGCCGGGATTCATGCGCGCACCAAGATCAATGTTCTGTACATCGATTCTGAGCGTGTTGAAGATGAAGGTGTGGGTATCCTGCAGGAGGCCGATGCGATTCTGGTGCCGGGCGGTTTTGGTGAGCGCGGCGTCGAAGGCAAACTGATGGCCGTGCGCTATGCCCGGGAACAAAAAGTGCCTTACCTGGGTATCTGCCTGGGCATGCAATCGGTCGTTGTCGAATTTGCGCGCAATGTTCTGGGCTTGAAAGAAGCCAACTCGACTGAGTTTGACAAACAGACACCGCATCCCGTCATCGGTTTGATTACTGAGTGGATTAATGCCGAAGGGTCCGTCGAAAAGCGCGATGAAAGTTCCGATCTGGGTGGCACCATGCGCTTGGGCGCGCAGGAATGTCGTCTGGTAGCGGGCTCAAAAACCCGTGAGATTTACGGCGCGGATGTGATTGTTGAACGGCATCGTCACCGTTACGAAGTCAACAATAATTACGTCGATCAATTACAGCAGGCCGGCTTGCGTATTGGTGGCTGGTCCGCTGATGACACCCTCGTTGAGGTTGTTGAAATACCGGATCATCCCTGGTTTATCGCTTGTCAATTTCACCCGGAATTTACGTCTACTCCGCGCGATGGGCATCCGTTGTTCAGCAGTTTTGTGCAGGCCGCGCTGGCGCACAAGAATGCAGCTGCAGACGTTTAATAAATTTTGGTGGAGTCAGGTGTGACAAATAAACAGGTAGCTATTGGCAAGTTGACCGTTAGTAATAACGTGCCGTTCACGCTCTTCGGGGGCATGAACGTACTTGAATCCCGGGATATAGCGTTGCGGGTCGCGGAAGCCTATGTCGACGTCACCCAGAAACTGGGTATTCCTTATGTTTTCAAGGCCTCTTTTGATAAGGCCAATCGCTCTTCCATTCATTCCTATCGCGGTCCAGGCATGGAAGAGGGGCTGAAAATTTTCCAGGAAATTAAACAGACGTTCAACATCCCGGTGATTACCGATGTGCACGAAACCTTTCAGTGTGCACCGGTGGCCGAAGTCTGTGATGTGATTCAGCTGCCCGCATTTCTTGCGCGTCAGACTGACCTGGTGGCCGCCATGGCAGCAACAGGCGCGGTGATTAATATTAAAAAGCCGCAGTTCCTCAGCCCGGGTCAAATGAAAAATATCGTGGAAAAATTTCGCGAATGTGGCAATGACCAGATCATTTTATGCGATCGCGGTACGAGTTTTGGCTACGACAATCTGGTGGTAGATATGTTGGGTTTTCGCACCATGCGCGAAGTCAGCAATGGTGCCCCGGTCATTTTTGACGTGACCCACTCACTGCAGTGCCGCGATCCATTGGGTGCAGCATCCAGTGGTCGTCGCCATCAAGTAGCTGAGCTCGCGCGAGCAGGTATGGCCGTAGGCTTGGCCGGGTTGTTTCTGGAGGCCCATCCCGATCCGGATAATGCCAAATGTGACGGACCGAGTGCGCTGCCGCTGAATCAACTGGAACCCTTCCTCACACAAATAAAAGCCATTGATGATGTGGTGAAAAATTTTCCCGCATTAGAGATACGTTAATTTCATACAGTAAATGGAGTAACCCATGAGCAAGATCGTCGACATTAAAGCCTTTGAAGTTTTGGATAGCCGCGGCAACCCCACCGTTATGGCAGAAGTGATTTTGGATGACGGCGCAGTGGGTTCAGCCTGCGCGCCATCCGGGGCTTCCACGGGCTCGCGTGAAGCTTTAGAACTGCGCGATGGCGACAAATCCCGCTATATGGGCAAGGGTGTATTAAAAGCCGTTGATAACATCAATAACACGATCAAAGGTTTGTTAGTGGGTATGGATGCATTGAATCAGCGCGCTTTGGATGACGCCATGATCAAAGCCGACGGTACTGACAACAAAGCCAAGCTGGGTGCTAACGCTATCCTGGCAGTGTCGCTGGCCGCCGCTAAAGCAGCTGCCATCAGCAAAAAAGTTCCTTTGTACGCGCACATTGCCGATTTGAATGGCACCCCGGGCAAATATTCAATGCCGGTACCGATGATGAACATCATTAACGGCGGTGAGCACGCGGATAACAATGTCGATATCCAGGAATTCATGGTTCAGCCTGTGGGTGCAAAAACCTTTGCTGAAGCCTTGCGTGTGGGTGCAGAGATTTTCCATAACCTGAAAAAAATTCTGCACGATCAAGGGCTGAATACGGCGGTGGGTGATGAGGGCGGCTTTGCACCTAACCTGCCATCCAACGAAGATGCGTTGAAAGTGATTGCCACTGCTGTTGAACAAGCAGGTTACAAACTGGGTGATAACGTGACCCTGGCGCTGGATTGTGCAGCGACAGAATTCTACAAAGATGGCAAGTACGACCTGGCAGGTGAAGGCAAAGTGTTCAGCTCTGCAGAATTCTCTGACTACCTCGCTGAGCTGGCCAACAAATACCCGATCATCTCTATCGAAGACGGTAAAGACGAGAGCGACTGGGACGGTTGGGCTGATTTGACCAACAAGATCGGCAACAAAGTGCAGCTGGTTGGTGACGATTTGTTTGTGACCAACACCAAGATTCTCAAAGAAGGTATCGATAAGAAAATCGCTAACTCGATCCTGATCAAGTTCAACCAGATTGGTTCTCTGTCAGAAACCCTTGACGCTATTAAAATGGCACAGGATGCAGGTTACACCGCGGTTATTTCTCACCGCTCCGGTGAAACTGAAGACACAACCATTGCCGATTTGGCGGTGGCGACTGCCGCGGGTCAGATCAAAACCGGCTCCTTGTGCCGTTCTGATCGCGTCTCCAAGTACAACCGCCTGCTGCGGATTGAAGCTGAGTTGGGTTCTGCTGCTCCTTATAAAGGCCGCGCTGAATTCAAGGCGTAAGAGCAGCTGGACTACACCATACAACGGGCCGATTTATCGGCCCGTTTTGTTTGCAGCAAGTGTTCGTCCGCGGGGCTTACGTGCGGGTGCTCATGGTGTAAGATGAACGCGGTTTCGTGCGGCATATTTGCCCTTGTTATTTAAGTTGCCTACAAGTCACATAATTTCTTTATGAAATGGATGATAGCTACATTGATAATCTGTCTGCTCGGGCTGCAGTATCGGCTTTGGGTTGGAGAGGGCAGTCTGGCCAATGTGGCGCAGCTGGAGCGGGATGTAAAACAGCAACAAGCTGAAAATGCCCGTCTGCGCGAGCGTAATAATATCCTGGCGGTAGAAGTGGATAATCTGAAAAACGGGCTGGATAGCATTGAAGAGCGAGCGCGCAATGATGTCGGCATGATTAAAAAAGACGAAACTTTTTTTATGGTGCTGCAGGAAAAAAAGTAACCTCCTCCCCCGGATAGCGATGACTCTTTGGCGTACATTTCATAACTTGCGAACCCCTCCATGTCATTTTTTTTCTCTGACAAAAACCTGCGTATCTGGATAGTCGTTCCGGCTGCGGGTATCGGTACCCGCATGGGTTCAGAGTTTCCCAAACAATATCTCCGACTCGGTGAGCAAACGATTCTTGAGCATACGCTTGAGCGTTTGCTGCAGTTATCTTTCGCACAAAATCTCGTGCTGGTTTTGCATCCAGAGGACAGTCATTGGCCGCAGTTGTCCATGAGCAGAGATCCTCGCATTATGCGGGTGACGGGTGGCGAGGAACGTGCTGTTTCCGTACGCAATGCATTACGTGCCCTGGCCGCATATGCTCAAGAGGATGACTGGGTACTGGTTCACGATGCAGCGCGACCGTGTGTCACCCACGACAATATTTATGCACTGTGTCGGCAGGTAGAAAGCCATTCAGTCGGAGGGATTCTTGCAGTACCGGTAAGTGACACCCTGAAAAAAACCGATGCACAGCGGCAGATTGTTCACACGATCGATCGGACGCAGGTCTGGCAGGCGCACACGCCCCAGTTATTTCGTTATGGGCTGTTGCGTGATTGCCTCGAGTCGGCGTTTACTCAAGCACACATCATTACTGACGAAGCATCGGCGGTGGAAACTGCCGGTTATCAACCGTTGGTAGTGCCAGGGCGGAGCGATAACATAAAAATCACTCAACCTCAGGATTTGCTGTTGGCCCAGTGGATCCTCCAACAACAGGATCAACACCTATGAGAATCGGACACGGTTACGACGTGCATGCCTTTGCCGAGGGCGACAAAATTGTTATCGGCGGGGTGGTGATTCCCCACCATCACGGACTGAAAGCCCACTCTGATGGCGATGTCCTGTTACATGCCTTGTGTGATGCCCTGTTAGGGGCTGCCGCCCTAGGCGACATCGGCAAACATTTTCCTGACAGTGATATGCAATATCGCAATGCGGACAGTCGAGCATTATTGCGTATGGTGTACGGCAAGGTGAAAGCTGAGGGTTGGCAATTGGCCAACGCGGATTTGACGATCATTGCCCAGGCTCCGCGCATGGCGACTTACATTCCCCATATGGTGAAGGCGATTGCGACGGAATTACAGGTGCAAACGACGCAGGTTAACGTCAAAGCTACGACCACCGAATGGTTGGGTTTTGTCGGGCGCGAAGAGGGCATTGCAGCGCATGCCGTGGTGCTGTTGCAGCCTCTGTAACTGCTGCGGGATTCCATAGGTTTACCGCTACGTGAGCGGCTGGCCGTTATTTCCAGAAGATAAAGTGCCGGTTGACGGCGGCTGTATTTATTTTTTCCTGACAAGAGCGACCTATGTCATTTTCTCTCGATTTCCCTCTCGCTTATGGCCCCGTAACTGCTGCGGGAGATTTTCGTTTAACGTCAGAAGACTTCCAGGTGGATGAAGTCCTCGGTTATGAACCTTGCGGTGAAGGTGAACATGTTTATTTACAGCTACGTAAGCGCGGTGAAAACACCGCTTGGGTAGCGCAGATCATTGCCCGCCTGGCGGGCGTAAAAGACATGGACGTGAGTTACTGCGGGCGCAAAGATCGCCATGCCGTTACCACTCAATGGTTCAGTGTTTATCTTCCGCGTACGCCTGAGGGGTTGGATTGGTCTGCACTGAATTCGCCGTCGGTGTCGCTCTTGCAGGTGGCTAGACATGGGCACAAACTGCGGCGCGGAGAGCACCAACAGAATAACTTTGTTATCCGCTTGCGAGCGATGCAGGTCGAAGATCGCGCAGTCTTTGCTGAAAAACTCGATCACGTCCTGGCGCACGGCGTGCCCAACTATTTTGGTGAGCAGCGTTTTGGCCGTAATGGCAATAACTTGTCATTTGCCGATGCCTTGCTGGTCGAACGTAAGCCCATTCGCGATAAACAAAAGCGCGGCCTGATTATCTCGGCGGCCCGTTCCTACCTGTTTAATCTCGTGCTGGCGGCACGCGTGACAGAACATAATTGGCAACAACCCCTTGAGGGTGAACCGGCAACCTGGGCTAGCGGACCCTTGTGGGGACGAGGGCGGTCTGCGGCTCAGTCAGAGACTTTGCGTATTGAGCAGGACGCGCTGGCAGTGTGGCAGCCTTGGTGCCATGCGCTTGAACACCAGGGTTTGCAACAGGAGCGACGGGCGTTGGGGTTGCAGCCACGAGCTGCCAGTTGGTCCTGGCTGAGTGAGGATGATCTTGAATTGCGCTTCTCGCTGGAGGCGGGTGAATTTGCCACGGCGGTACTGCGAGAGTTGGCCATCTTGCGCTACGCAGAACCCGTTTCGGCGGCAGAATAAGTCCGCCAATCAGCGCTCTCAAGAGCAAAGAATCGACGCATCAATATGCTATAGTTGCGCCTTTTGCCCCAGGGGCTCTTGGTTGAACACCATTGTATTAATAAAAGAAATGAGCGGAGGGCGATGGTGAGTAACTTGTTGATGCAGGGTGTCGGTATGACCTCCCAGCGCACGCGTGAGCGCTTGATTCAACGGCTTGTGGAGCAGGGAGTTACCGATTTGCGGGTTCTGGATGTAATCCGTAACACCCCGCGTCATTTATTTCTCGATGAAGCTTTGGCGCATCGTGCCTATGAAGATACAGCGCTGCCCATCGGTCACGGTCAGACGCTTTCGCAGCCCTATATTGTGGCGCGCATGACAGAAATCCTCCTGGGTGCTGCTGGTAAACTGGACAAGGTTTTGGAAGTCGGCACAGGTTCTGGTTATCAAACGTCTATTCTTGCTCAGCTTGTCCCGACCGTCTTCAGTGTTGAGCGCATTAAACCCCTGCAGGACAAAGCCCGTGACCGTCTGCGACAACTAGGTCTGCGTAATGTGCAACTGCGTCATGCCGACGGTGGTTTTGGTTGGCCAGAAATGGGGCCTTATGACGGTATCCTCAGCACGGCCGCGCCGCAGGTAGTGCCGCAGGAACTATTGGCGCAGTTAGCCCCGAATGGCGTCCTGGTGATTCCGGTAGGTGGGCAGCAGCAAGATCTTCAACTGATTATCCGCGATGGGGAGAGTGACAAGTTTTTTACGCAGGTGCTGGAGCCCGTAAAATTTGTACCTCTCGTCCCTGGCACCAGCCGTTAATTATCCCCCATTAAAGGAGTAGCAATGAAAGGATACGTTTTACTGTTTTTAAAAGGCATGGCGATGGGCGCGGCCGATGTGGTGCCCGGCGTGTCGGGGGGGACCATTGCGTTTATTTCAGGGATCTATGAAGAACTCATTGAATCATTGCGGCGCATGACACCAGCAGCCCTGGCCATTTGGTACCGCGAAGGTTTTGCTGCGTTCTGGCGACATATTAATGGCACTTTCCTGGTTGTCCTGGTGGGTGGCATCTTGCTGAGTGTTTTGTCGCTAGCTCATATAGTGACTTATTGCCTGGAGCAGTACCCTCTATTGGTCTGGGGATTCTTTTTTGGTCTGGTATTGGCTTCAACTATTTATATTGGTCGCGGATTACCGTTAAAGCAGTTGACTGTTTGGAGTGCATTTATCATTGGCGTACTTGTCGCGTCAGGTATTTCAATAGCTAAGCCTGTGCAGTTGCCCAACGAATGGTGGATGGCATTTATTGCTGGTGCCATCGCCATCTGCGCGATGATTTTGCCGGGAATATCCGGTAGCTTTATATTACTGCTAATGGGTCTCTACACTTTTATTTTGCGTTCACTGATTGAAGCCAATTTTGTGATTATTTTCTGCTTTGTCGCCGGTTGTGCGGTAGGGCTTTTGGCTTTTTCTCACGTGTTGTCCTGGCTTTTGCGGGAATATCACAATGCGACCATGGCATTGCTCACCGGATTCTTGCTTGGCTCACTCAAAATCGTATGGCCGTGGAAACAAACCGTGGAGACGCTGGTGAACCGACATGGCGAGGTCATACCGATTCGCCAAGAAAACTTACTGCCCGGTGATTATGGTCACTTGGTTGGTGGTGACCCACAGACAGCGGCAGTGCTTACCTTGGCACTTGTCGGGCTGACCCTTATTTTTATTATTGAATATCTGGCGCAGCAAATCCGTGCACGTAATCAAGCGGTGTGAAGTATAAAACGCAGTGCTGACTTAAATAGGCGGGCCCACGGTCATTCAGTGGCGATACATACAAGAAGTTCTAATCTCTGAAGAAGATAGCTTAGATATTTTTATAATAAAACCGAAGAATTATGTGCCATTTATCATAAGGCCAATAACTTCCAAGCTCGCCGTACAGAGTATTGATATGTTGCAGCGGTTTTCGAGAGTGTTAGCGAGATATATCCTGGTGATTGGGATTTTGATCACCTCGATGTGTATGACCTCTTGTGGAACTAACTTTGCCGCTCAGGTGAGTGATCGCGATCCGCCCCCCAGCCGTCGTATCCCGGTTCATGAAGTAGTACGTGGAGACACCCTGTACTCCATCGCTTGGCGTTATGGCATTGATTATCGCCAACTGGCGCAGCGCAATAACATTCGGCCGCCGTACACCATATACCCCGGACAGAGATTGCACTTGATGGCCAGCAATACGGTCACGCGGTCGACACCGGCACCCGCAGCGTCGACCAAAGCTCCACCACCGATGGCCACTCGCCCCACAACGCGTCCGGCACCAGCTGCGCGGCCAACCCCTGCGCCGACGCCACCCAGAGCGGCGGCGCGCCCTCAACCAACACCGCCGGTCGCGCAGAATCGTTCAGAAAGTAAAACGACGCCGCCGCCCAAACCTGCCACACCGTCTTTAATCAGCGGAAGCCCCCAGTGGCAATGGCCCGCTCAAGGGCGAATTCTCTCGACTTTTCAAGGCTCTACAGGACTCAACAAGGGTATTGATATTGCTGGAAATTTGGGCCAGCCTGTGATTGCGGCGGCGGCGGGACAGGTAGTTTATGCCGGCGAGGGGCTGCGCGGTTACGGCAAATTAGTCATCATTAAGCATAACGACACTTTTTTAAGCGCTTATGCACACAACGACCAATTGTTGGTCAAAGAAGGGGCAAGCGTTAAAGCTGGCCAAAGAATAGCCGATATGGGTTCTAGTGGAACCGATAGAGTAAAGCTCCATTTTGAAATTCGGCGCGAAGGCACCCCGGTAGATCCACTGAAATATTTACCGAAGCGTTGATTTGTCAAAGACGACCTGTAACTATAGAACCACAACATAAGAAAGCAGATCATCTATAACACCGGAATATATCTCACCATCGGTGTAAAGATGATGACATTGCAGCTGTAGTCGCTGATCCTGACCAGAAGGAATGTAGGGAAAGGCAAATTGATAATGAGGGGCTGAGAATGACTATAGAAAACGGCGATTCCAATTTTGATCGTGATGATCTGATAATCGACGATATTGAGCTGGAGGATACCGAGCTTCAAGGAGGCAATGAGGAAGTATCCAAGCTGAGCCCCGGCGCTTCCGGTAGCGAGCGTATTATCGATGAGAAATTTAATAAAACCCTTGATGCGACCCAGCTCTATCTGAATGAAATAGGATTTTCCCCTCTCCTGAGTGCCGAAGAAGAAGTTTACTTCGCGCGCAAAGCCTTGAAAGGGGAGGAAGCTGCACGCAAACGGATGATCGAAAGCAACCTGCGCCTGGTCGTCAAAATCTCGCGCCGCTACGTCAACCGCGGGTTGGCCCTGTTGGATTTAATTGAAGAGGGGAATCTCGGGTTGATTCGGGCGGTGGAAAAATTTGATCCCGAGCGCGGATTCCGCTTTTCAACCTACGCCACTTGGTGGATTCGACAGACGATAGAACGCGCGATTATGAATCAGACGCGGACCATCCGGCTGCCAATTCACGTTGTCAAAGAACTAAACGTTTACTTGCGCGCTGCGCGCGAGCTAGCCCAGAAACTTGATCACGAACCCACCGCAGAAGATATCGCCAAATTACTCGACAAGCCTGTCTCGGATGTCGAGCGGGTCCTCGGACTGAACGAGCGCATCACCTCGGTCGACGCACCTATCGGGCCGTCGTCTGACCGGACGATTGTCGATACCATCGCTGATACCCGGGTTTCTGATCCGGCGGTATTACTGCAGGACAGCGATTTGACCGCTAACCTGGACCAATGGCTGGAAGAACTCACAGAAAAACAACGCGAAGTTTTGGCCCGTCGTTTTGGATTACGCGGCCATGAAGTTAGCACCTTGGAAGAAGTTGGACGGGAAATCGGCTTGACCCGTGAGCGGGTACGCCAGATCCAGGTAGAAGCGTTAAAACGTTTGCGCGATATCATGGAAAAACAAGGCTTGAGCAGCGAAGCTTTATTCAGTACCTGATAAGGTCAAGGTTCCAAAACGATAGAGCTGTCGCCCATAAAAAAACCGCGCTGAGCGCGGTTTTTTTATGGAGCAAGACGCACGAAAAATATCAGGAATCAGCGCTCCAGATGTTGTAATTTCCCCGGTACCCCATCCCACTCATCTGCATCCGGCAGCGAGTCTTTAATTTCGGTGATGTTGGGCCACACCTCAGCAAGTTCTGCGTTCAATTCCAGAAAGACAGCTTGGTCTTCGGGCAACTCATCTTCAGAAAAAATCGCACCTACCGGACACTCGGGCTCGCAGAGCGCACAATCGATACACTCATCTGGATGGATAACCAGAAAGTTCGGGCCTTCGTAGAAGCAGTCTACGGGGCAGACCTCAACACAGTCGGTGTGCTTACACTTGATGCAATTTTCCCCAACTACAAAAGTCATAAGTGACTCCAACAAGTTACCATTTTTAAAGAAGCGCGCATTTTAAACACCCTTGGCCCGTTTTGGTAGGGCTTTCTCCGATTCGGTCATTTCCCTTTGCGTAACAATTCCTGCAAGCGATACAAATGTTCCAATGCCTCGCGGGGTGACAGATCATCCGGTTTTAATGTCGTTAACGCTTCCAGGACCGGGTTAGGCAGGGCGTCGAATAATCCGGTCTGTAACGGGGACTCCACAGGCAGCGGGTTGGCGGGCGCCGGTAATTCGGCAGCGGGGTTCGCGCTGGGTTGCGTGGCCGGGGTTTGTTCCAGCAAACGTAATTGCGCTTGTGCCTGACTCAGTACCAAGGCCGGAATACCGGCCAGCTTTGCCACTTGCAAACCGTAACTCTTGCTTGCCGGCCCATCCTGTACTTTGTGCAAGAACACAATATTATCGTTATGTTCGGTTGCATTGAGGTGCACATTGGCAGTGGTGACAAGGGTTTCCGGCAGCGCCGTAAGTTCAAAATAATGGGTCGCAAACAGCGTGAAGGCGCGCACTTCTTCCGCTAAATATTTCGCGCAGGCCCACGCCAGCGCCAAGCCATCAAAGGTGCTGGTGCCACGTCCGATTTCGTCCATTAACACCAAGCTGTGCTCACTGGCGTTGTGCAGGATATTCGCGGTTTCGGTCATTTCCACCATAAAGGTGGAGCGGCCACTGGCCAAATCATCGGAAGAGCCAATACGGGTAAAAATGCGATCTACGAGACCGATCCGGGCTTCATCAGCGGGGACAAAACTACCAATGTGGGCAAGCAAAACCATCAGTGCGGTTTGGCGCATATAGGTAGATTTACCGCCCATATTCGGCCCGGTGATGATCAGCATGCGCCGCTGATCATCAAGCACCAGATCATTCGGCACAAAAGGTACGCTGGTCACTTGCTCGACCACGGGGTGGCGACCGCCCAGAATATGGATACCCATTTCCGCCGTTAGCGTTGGGCGCGTAAACGCAAGGCTGTCAGCGCGTTCGGCCAGCGTTGTAATCACGTCCAGTTCGGCCACGGCAATGGCGGAATCCTGCAGTGGAAGCAAGTGCTCGTTTAACAGGTCAAGCAGCTCTTCATACAGTGCTTTTTCGCGTGCTAGTGCTCGGCTTTTTGCGGAGAGCGCCTTGTCTTCAAAAGCTTTTAATTCAGGGGTGATATAGCGTTCGGCATTTTTCAATGTTTGCCGGCGAATGTAATCAGCAGGAGCCTTGTCGGCCTGAGCGCTGGTGAGTTCAATAAAGTAGCCATGTACACGGTTGTATCCGACTTTTAACGTCGACACACCCGTGCGCTCCCGCTCGCGGGCTTCAAGATCTAACAAATATTGACCGGCGTTGCTACTGATGTTGCGCAGCTCATCCAGCTCTGCATCGTAACCTTCTGCAATTACGCCGCCTTCGCGCAGCACTACCGGCGGATTGTCGACGATAGCGCGGGACAGTAAATCCACCAGCTCAGGGAAAGTAGCAATGGCTTGCCCCAGCGAGCGCACATGGGACGCTTGGTAATCCGCCAGTTCCGCTTGCAACTCGGGATAAGTGGCGAGCGAGGCGAGCAGACGCGACAGATCGCGCGGGCGTGATGAGCGCAACGCCAAGCGCCCCAGGATTCGCTCCATGTCACCGACACGTTTCAAGATGTCGTGCACTACCTCAAAACGGTAATTTTGCTGAAATTCAGCAATCGCTTCCTGACGGGCGTTAAGCGTTTTCAAATCCCGCAGCGGTCGGTTTAACCAGCGGCGCAGCAGTCGACTGCCCATGCTGGTGGCCGCGCGGTTGAGGACGGAAAATAACGTGTGTTCCTCGCCACCGTGTAAATTGGTATCCAACTCCAGATTGCGCCGGGTGGCCGCATCCATGATGACTGACTCATTGCGGTTCTCGTAGGCCAGATTGCGTACATGGGGCAGGGTGGTACGCTGGGTTTCCCGCGCATAACTTAACAAGCAGCCAGCAGCGGCAATGGCAGCGTGCAAATCTTCACAGCCAAAGCCAGCCAGGTCCTTGGTGCCAAACTGCTGGGTCAGCAATCGATGGGCCGTCTCATGGTCAAATTCCCAAGGGCCGCGCCGACGTAAACCCCGACGATTTTCAGTCAGTTGGGGAATACTCAAGTGATCCGAAATCAGTAATTCTGCCGGACTTAGCCGCTGTACTTCACTGATCGCGCCTTCAATACCTTCGACCTCTAACACCAAAAAGCGGCCGCTGGCCATATCCAAAGAGGCGATACCAAAAGTGTCGTATTGTTGGTGCAGGGCGACCAGCAGACTATCGCGGCGCGAATCCAGAAGGGCCTCATCGCTGACCGTCCCCGGCGTTACCACCCGCATGACTTTTCGTTCAACCGGCCCTTTGCTGGTGGCCGGGTCGCCAATCTGCTCACAGATAGCGACCGAGAGGCCAGCTTTCACTAACTTGGCTAAATATCCATCAGCCGCATGAAAGGGAATGCCGGCCATCGGAATAGGCTCGCCATTGGATTTGCCCCGTGCGGTAAGGGTGACCTCAAGAAGTTCAGACGCCAGTTTGGCGTCCTCGTAAAACAACTCATAAAAGTCGCCCATCCGATAGAACACCAACTCGTTAGGGTGCTGGGCTTTGATGCGTAGATACTGCTGCATCATGGGTGTGTGACTATTATTTTCTTCGAGGATGTTAGCCATAACAAAGAGCACTGCAATAAGAGAAGGGCCGTATTCTACGGTATTACCCTATCCGCTCAAAATCCTTGCGTCTGCCTCCGGGCTGGCATACGGTGATGCATCATTATTACCTGGGAAAAAATTGCGGCATGACCGGTAATCCACAACTGCTCAGTCAAGAACTGGGCGAGATACTGCTGGCCAAAGGCTGGGTCGTCGCGACGGCCGAGTCCTGTACGGGTGGCGGGGTGGCTGCGGCGATTACGATGGTTCCGGGCAGTTCGGCCTGGTTTGAATACGGTTTTGTCACCTATGCCAATGCCGCCAAACAGACCCTGTTGGGAGTACAGAATCGCACCTTGATGGAATACGGAGCGGTCAGTGAAGCCGTGGTGCGGGAGATGGTTAGAGGTGCTTTGCGGGTTGCTGGAGCCGATATTGCGGTAGCGGTCAGCGGTATTGCTGGACCGGGAGGCGGCTCGTCGGAGAAACCGGTTGGCAGCGTGTGGTTTGCCTGGGGTACCAGTGGAGACCTGGTTACCGAGCTACAGTGCTTTGCCGGGGAGCGGTTAGACGTTCAGGCCCAGGCGGTAAGCCATGCACTCGCAGGACTTATAAAACTCGCCAAAAAATAACTGTATAAAACACTAGTACTGTTTGCGCATACAGCTTTTTGGTGTATGCTGTAGCACATGACCGTAGCATCGTCACACATACACTTATAATCGTTCATCACCATTATTGTTAATACGTTGAGGTATCAAATGGACCCGAATAAAGAGAAAGCGCTGCAAGCCGCATTGAGTCAAATTGAACGTCAATTCGGTAAAGGGACGGTAATGCGCATGGGTGACCGTGAACAGGTCGCCATTCCCGCTATTTCTACTGGCTCGCTTGGGTTAGATGTCGCGTTAGGCATTGGCGGCTTACCCAAAGGTCGCATCATCGAGATCTATGGGCCGGAGTCTTCGGGTAAAACCACCTTGACGTTACAAGTGATCGCTGAAGCTCAGCGCTCGGGTGGCACTTGCGCCTTTATAGATGCCGAGCATGCCCTGGATCCGATTTACGCCTCCAAACTCGGCGTTAATGTCGAAGAGTTGATTATTTCCCAGCCGGACACAGGTGAGCAGGCATTGGAAGTTACCGACATGTTAGTTCGCTCCGGTGCAGTGGATGTGTTGGTCGTCGACTCGGTAGCGGCGCTTACGCCCCGGGCAGAAATCGAAGGTGAGATGGGTGATCACCACGTGGGCCTTCAGGCGCGTTTGATGTCGCAGGCGCTGCGAAAAATCACCGGAAACATTAAAAATGCCAACTGTCTGGTCATTTTTATTAACCAGATTCGTATGAAGATCGGGGTGATGTTCGGCAACCCTGAAACCACTACCGGGGGGAATGCGCTCAAATTCTATTCATCGGTGCGTCTGGATATCCGGCGGATCGGTGCCGTAAAAGACGGTGAGGAAGTCATTGGTTCAGAAACCCGCGTCAAGGTGGTGAAAAATAAAGTGGCGCCGCCTTTTAAGCAGGCAGAGTTCCAGATCCTCTATGGTACGGGCATTAACCGTATGGGTGAGGTCATTGATTACGGCGTTAAACTGGGCATGATTGATAAAGCCGGCGCTTGGTATAGCTACCAGGGCAACAAGATTGGTCAGGGCAAAAATAACGTTATGAAGTACTTACAGGAAAACCCGGAAATCGCCCAAGAGTTAGAACAAAAGGTACGTGGTGAACTGTTGGCCTCATCGGAACTTTCTTTGAGTCCCGGTAGTGCTGATACCGTTGATGAAGCAGATATGGCGTGATTAAAAACAGCTCCTTCGGGAGCTGTTTTTTTATCTGCCATAGCTGTTTGATCTGTCTTGGCTTTACATCTTGGCTGTTCTTTTAGTTGCCAGCGGCAGCAGCGCCAGATGACAATGGATGCGGAAAATAAAACCATGACGGCAGCAAGATTTTGGGATTATTGACGCCTTGCGTGGTCTAGGGAGGGTGTTTATGCTGTCACAAAATTTTGTCGCCGGAGTGTGAGATGAAAAAAATTCGAATTTTAACGTGGATCGGGGCGCTACTGCTGTTAGCCGGCTGTGCCACTAAACCGCGGGTCATTACCGACTATGATGCCAATTACAATTTTGCAGCATTACAAACCTTTGCTGTGCTCGAAGTGCGGCAGGAAACAAAAGATGAAGTGTTGATTTCGCCGTTTACGTTTGGGCATGTACATCAACAGATTGAGCAGCAATTTTCGCAGCGCTATCAGCAGGTTGCGGCCGAACAGAATCCGGATTTTATCGTCAACTACCATATTGTGATCGAAGAAAAGCTCGATCCGGGTAGTTATGATCGTATTTACGGTTATGGCGGCTATGGGTATCGCAGAGGCTACCGCCTGTATCCGGGGCCGCTATTCTATGGCTCCACTGGAGGTCCACGTGTTTATAACCAAGGCAATTTAATTATCGACCTGATTGACGGCAAAACTGAAAAACCGATCTGGCGTGGCGTTTCTGAAAAGCGGTTGCGCAGTGGGTTGACTCCGGCACAGCAGCGTGAGGTGTTGACCAATGCGGTGCATGAAGTTCTGGCCAACTTCCCGCCGATTTAAAGCGCTGTTAATAAGCATGATTTAATGACGGGTAACATGACTGCAGAAACATCAACGGCAACGGTCAGTATGTCGGCCATGAGCCTGCTGGCTTTGCGGGAGCACTCGGCCAAAGAGCTGCGTACAAAACTGCTGCAGAAGTATGAGGATGAAAGTTTGGTGGTGCAGGTCATCGCCGACCTGGCCACTCGCGATTTGCAGAGTGATGACCGCTTTGCTGAGCAATTCGTGACCATGCGCATGCGGCAAGGTAAGGGGCCGGTGCGTATTGCCCATGAATTACAAGAGCGAGGTATCGCTACTGACCTCATCAGTGAGGTGATCTCTCAGCGCGAGGAAGACTGGGCAAGTCTAGCGCGAGAAGTGCGGGTCAAACGGTTTGGGGAGATTTCGCCTGATAGTCATCCGGCCAAGATGAAGCAAATGCGCTTTTTACAGTATCGGGGATTTAATTCTGCACAGATTCGCGCTGCCATGGATCAATAATGTTCGTTAACGGACTGATTGGTGAGCCGCTAAGGAATAGAGTTAGAGGGTGCATTTGAATGGACGTTGGTCTTGATGGAAACGGGTCTTCCTAAAACCCTTATGGCTCAACCCTGTTCATTTTGCATTGTCTGAAACTCGCTGCTAGCTCGCTCCC
The DNA here is from genome assembly GCA_964440135.1 of uncultured Cellvibrionaceae bacterium. Taxonomy (GTDB): domain Bacteria; phylum Pseudomonadota; class Gammaproteobacteria; order Pseudomonadales; family Cellvibrionaceae; genus Cellvibrio. The sequence continues at coordinate 27,178 of CAYTQQ010000009.1, forward strand.
TCTGATTAAAGGAATATACAAAATGACGTTGACTCTCTCCTTGGCACCGATCATTTCGCTGATTGCAGGTATCCTGATTCTCGCTATGCCGCGACTACTCAACTATATCGTTGCTTTGTATTTAATCGTAATCGGCCTTGTTGGAATTTTTAATATCAATCTTTAAGACAGCGAGCTGTCCGTTTCAGGTTGAACGGTGGGGCGTTTCGATGAGCCGTTAAATACCTTTTCTACCAGCGTCATGATCGTGAGGTGATGACGCAATAACAATCCTCCTCCCGCAATAGCCATAGCGCCAAACCTTGCTGGCCCTACCAGCCAAATCGAACCAATAGCAGCGACAGCGAGTATCGGGCGTTTGCTGAGGGTTCTGAAAAGCATGCTGCGGGGAAAAGTCTGGGATTCTTTTTGCTGGGAGATCTCGCGGCGATTGCTCTGCCAGGATTGCCGGGAGATCTCCAAAATGCCAGCAATGTTATCGCGCAGCTCAATTTGCTCTTTGAGTTTACTCATGGCGTGAGTCCCTGACATATTCGATATCTTTTGCCAGCTGCGCTTTAGTGACCGCAAAAGCTTCTTGTTCGGCCGGCTTGAGTGCCAAATAAATTCCGGTACCTGCCAGCACGCCGTCGATCACCAAAACCACAATAATGGCCACTACGCGATACTCGCTGTACCAAAATAAACTGATTAACAGCGCATGAATCATTCCCAGGGTGAAGATGGCGAAGACCACGCCGAGAACAGCCCAAAGCGCGCGCTGAACCAGGCGTGTTTTGGCTATCTCGGCTTCTACCGACATGAGTCTCGTGTAGAGCTCCATCCGCTCAAACAGGATGGCGCTGATGGTCTTCAGGTTCCGCAGTCCACTCAACATTCAATTATCTCGCGTGGATCAGTGGCGGTTGAGGAGCAGACCTAAAGCAATGCCGGCTACCGCAGCGATACCAATTGCAGGAAGTGGATTTTCTTTGATCATTTGCTCTGTGGAGGCGACGCCTTTGTGCGCAGCGGCAGATACATCGCCACTCAGCTCGTTGAGTTTTGCGCGGGCAACATCCAACTGCTCTGACATTTGTTGCCGCAAGACAGTCAGTTCGCGCCCGGAAACCTCGCCCGCTCTTCTGGCCAGATCTTGCAGGTCAGACATGATGTCCTCGAACTCTGCTTTGACCGTGGAGGTCAGCTCTTCACCGGGTTGAGTCGCCTTGCTGCCTAATTGCTCAGCGGATTTCCCGTTGCCGTTTTCGGTAAAGGTTTTGGCGGTGGGGCGCGTAGTCGAAGTGGTATCTGAAGTAGTCATAGTTGCCGTCCTTTGATTGAGTTTGATAACCAACAGTGGCTGACCTGCCAAGGTTCAACCATTGCATTTACATTGGGACAAGGCAAGGAATATCAAGCGTTTCCTTTTTCTATTCGCCAGCTTGGCAGAGGCCGAATGCCTGGCAAATAAACCGCCCATGTAACTCCTGTGTAGTGAATAATAAGGGGGTAGTGAGGATCGATACCGTGCGCTTCAACACATCTGCCCCGGGGCGAGAGTTCGTTCCAGCCCGAGGCAAGTGCCAAACCTTTGGAAACTCGGGGGTTAATAAATGTTATTGGCAGTAAATAACTGTTAGTTATATTGGTTGAGAAAGAGGACCGATAGAAACTCCGTAAAGTCCCTGTCAAAGTGTCTCTGTGCGCTTCCAGAATCCATGCTTCTTGATCTGCAAGCCACTTGCATCCTAAACCGGAATCCAGTGACTTCGGTGTAGCTTCTGGCGCAGAGTCCGAGGCGAATTTTTAATAGTTGAGGAAGATCATGGCTAGAGGCCTGCTGATAAAAACGGTGCTGGGCACTTGCCTGGGTTTGCTGTCCGTGGCGGTGATGTCGCAACCTGCGATAGATGTCATCGTGCAAACCGTTGCGCAACAACCATTGCAAACCAACATTGAAGCCTTGGGTACGCTGCGCGCCAATGAGTCGATCCACCTGACCTCGAGAGTCAGTGAGACGGTCACGGCAATCCATTTTGAAGATGGTCAGCGGGTCAACAAAGGCGATCTGCTGGTAGAGATGAACCAGGCGGAAGAGCAGGCCTTGCTTATTGAAGCCAGGTTCAATGTTGAGGAAGCAAAAAAACAATTGGATCGCGTACGCTCGCTGGTTACCCGCAACGCTGCGCCTGAATCGCTGCTCGATCAGCGCGAGCGCGAATATCAAACCGCGCGCGCCCGCCATGAAGCGCTGCAAGCACGGCTGAATGATTTGCAAATTAAAGCTCCCTTTAACGGGGTGGTCGGGTTGCGCAATATCAGTGTGGGTGCGCTGGTTTCTCCGGGCAGCTTGATCACCACTTTGAATGACGACAGCCAAATGAAATTGGATTTCACGGTGCCCGCCATTTACCTGCGCAATTTACGCGTAGGTTTGCCCATTGAGGCCCGCAGCCGGCCGATGGGCGATCAGGTTTTCAGCGGCGAAATATTCAGTATCGATAACCAGATTGATCCGGTCACGCGGGCGCTGACTGTGCGCGCTTTGCTGCCCAATAAAGAGCGGCAGTTGACCCAGGGTTTATTGATGACGGTCAACGTCTTTGCGGATGAGCGCGCCGCATTGATTATTTCTGAGTCCGCGCTGGTGCCGCTTGGAAGTAACAACTTTGTTTTTATAGTGCGGCAGGATGGCGGACGAACTCTGGTTGAGCGACGCCAGGTCACAATCGGTCAACGGATGGAAGGCACGGTTGAGGTGCTGACAGGGCTGGCAGCGGGGGATCGGGTAGTTACCCACGGTTTACAGAAAGTGCGGGATGGTTCAGTGGTCAATGTTATTGCTGAGCAAACGGGTGATAAAAGTTTATCTGAGCTGCTGGCTAAGCCTGCGTCCGGGGGCAATGGATAATGGTGCTTGCTGATGTCTCCATAAAACGCCCGGTCTTTGCATCGGTTATTTCTCTGCTGCTGATAGCCTTTGGTTTAATGGCGTTTGATCGACTCACCTTGCGTGAATACCCCAATATCGATCCTCCCATCGTTTCTATTCGAACCAGTTATCCCGGCGCTGCGGCAACCATTGTTGAAACCCGCATCACCAAAGTCATTGAAGATCGGATCGCCGGTGTTCAAGGCATTCGTTATATCGAATCATCCAGTGAAAACGGGCGCTCCAACATCGTGGTGGAGTTTGATACCAAGCGCGATATCGACTCCGCCGCTAACGATTTGCGCGACCGGGTTTCGGGGGTGCTCGATAACCTGCCCGACGAGGCAGATCCACCCGAAGTCGAAAAAGTGAACTCCGACGAAGATGTCATTATCTGGTTTAACTTCGCGGGGGAAAATATGTCCATGGCGGAGCTATCCGATTACGCCCAGCGCTATCTGGTAGATCGGTTTTCCGTGGTGGATGGCGTGGCGCGTGTTCGCATTGGTGGCGAGCGTCGCTACGCCATGCGCATCTGGCTTGATCGCCGCGAACTGGCCGCAAGAAATATCACCGTAACCGATGTGGAAAATGCACTGCGCGCTGAAAACATTGAGCTGCCCGCAGGCAACATTGAATCCATTGATCGGCAATTTACCGTGCGCATGGCGCGCAACTATCTCAATTCAGAGCACTTCAGCGATCTGGTTATTAAGCGCGGTGAAGCTGATGGCCATTTGGTGCGTTTAGGTGATGTCGCCCGGATTGAAAAAGGTACACAGGAGGATCGCACATTATTTCGCGGTAATGGCGTCACCCAGATCGGTATCGGTATTGCCAAGCAGTCCACGGCCAACACGATTGATGTTGCCCGGGGAGCGAAGGTAGAGCGCGATCGCATCAACGCTATCTTACCCGAGGGTATGAGTATTGAAGACAGTTACGATGGCTCGGTTTTTATTGAACGCGCCATTGAAGAGGTGTACTTCACGCTGAGCATGGCACTCGGCTTAGTGGTGGCGGTGATTTTCTTGTTTCTCGGCAGTTTCAGGGCCATGTTGGTACCTGCTATTGCCGTGCCGGTATCTATTGTTGCCACGTTTACGGTCCTCGCAGCGCTGAACTTTTCGGTCAATATGCTCACTTTGCTCGCGCTGGTATTGGCCATTGGTCTGGTCGTGGATGATGCGATTGTGGTTCTGGAAAACATCGTCCGGCATATTGAAGAAAAAAAGAAACCACCGTTATTGGCGGCGTTTGATGCGACTCGCGAAGTCGGCTTTGCGGTTATTGCCACGACCCTGGTATTGATCGCGATTTTTATTCCTATCGTTTTCCTGCAGGGCGACATCGGCCGCTTATTTTCCGAATTTGCGATCACCATGGCGGCGGCGGTGTCGTTTTCATCCCTGGT